>CAMDHH010000032.1 GCA_945898065.1 Bifidobacterium breve | reverse complement strand
ATCAATGATGTTGTTGTTAAAGAAGATCGTCCAGAGATTCGTGGCATGGTTTACGCAGTTCGCCACCTAATCAAGGTTGAGGAGGTTGAATAACGATGACACTCAAACTTCATCATTTGCGTCCAGCCCCTGGTGCTAAAAAAGCTAAGACTCGTAAGGGTCGCGGAGAAGCATCAAAGGGAAAGACAGCAGGTCGTGGTGGTAAGGGAACTCGTGCCCGTAACCAAGTTCGTGCAGGTTTCGAAGGTGGACAACTACCTCTCGTAATGCGCTTGCCTAAGTTGCGCGGATTCAAGAACCCAGCGCGCATTGAATATCAGGCAGTAAATGTCTCAACAATCAACGCACTCTTTCCAAAGGGTGGCGATGTAACTGTTGCAGATCTCATTGCAAAGGGTGCAGTTCGCGATAGCTTGCCTGTAAAGGTTCTTGGCAATGGCGATATTGCAGTCAAAGTAAATGTAACTGCGCACAAATTCTCCTCAACAGCAATCGACAAGATTTCTGCTGCTGGCGGATCTGCAAAGACACTGTAATAAGTATTCACTAGATATATTTCGATTAGAGAGAGGGAGAAGATAAATGCTCAGTGCATTTGCTATGGCCTTTAGGACACCGGACCTTCGAAAGAAGATCTTCTTCACTCTTTCCATCATGGCTCTATTTCGATTTGGTTCTGTTGTACCAACACCAGGTGTTTCATACACGGCAGTAAATGCTTGTCTTAAGAATGTTCAAACTGGTGGACTCTTCGGTCTGATCAACTTGTTCAGCGGTGGAGCGCTTTTGCAGCTATCTGTATTCGCACTCGGAATCATGCCTTACATCACAAGCTCAATTATTATTCAGTTGCTTACTGTTGTTGTTCCACGTTTTGAAACCTTGAAAAAAGAGGGTCAATCAGGAACAGCAAAGTTAACTCAATACACACGTTACCTAACTATTGGTCTAGCAGTATTGCAATCAACTGGTTTGATCGCTGTTGCTCGCACACCAGGTCGTTTGATCTCAGGTTGTAACGAAGCAATTATTCCTGACACTTCATGGCAACGCATCGTCACAATGATCTTTGTAATGACTGCAGGAACATCTGTAATTATGTGGCTTGGTGAATTAATCACTGATCGCGGTGTCGGTAACGGTATGTCAATCCTTATCTTTACATCTATCGCAGCAGGTTTTCCTACCCAACTATGGTCAATTAGATTGCAAAAGGGCTTGTTTGCATTCCTATTCGTACTTGCAGTTGGAATTTTGATTGTCGCAGCCGTTGTTTTTGTTGAGCAAGCGCAACGTCGAATACCTGTGCAATATGCAAAACGAATGGTTGGTCGTCAGGCATATGGTGGAACAAGCACATATATTCCAATCAAGGTAAACCAAGCTGGCGTTATCCCAGTTATTTTCGCATCCTCCCTTCTCTATATCCCTTCTCTCATTGTGAACTTCACAAATAGCCAAGCGGGTTGGGCAGTATGGATTAGCCGAAACTTCGTCAACGGTGACCACCCAATTTATATTGCTACTTACGCGGCACTTATTATTTTCTTCACTTACTTCTATGTTGCAATCACATTCAACCCAGAAGAAGTTGCAGATAATATGAAGAAGTACGGTGGATTTATTCCTGGTATTCGCGCAGGTCGTCCAACCGCAGAATATTTACAATATGTTCTCTCACGCATCACTGCCCCAGGTTCTATTTATCTAGCACTTGTTGCAGTTATTCCAATCGGCGCGCTGATTCTCTTTGGAGCAACTCAGAACTTCCCATTTGGTGGAACAGCAATTTTGATCGTTGTCGGTGTAGGACTCGATACTGCTAAGCAGATTGAGTCACAATTGCAACAACGTTCATATGAGGGATTCCTGAAGTAATGCGTTTACTCCTGGTAGGTCCACCAGGTGCAGGCAAGGGAACACAAGCACAATTCCTTGCAGCACATTATTCAATTCCACACATTTCAACTGGTGATATCTTCCGTGCAAATCTCAAAGCGGGTACAGATATTGGAAACCAAGCACGCGTATATATGGATCGTGGAGAATTAGTTCCTGACGATGTTACAAATGAGATGGTGCGCCTGCGTTTGGAAGAAAGCGATGCATCAAAGGGTTTCTTACTCGATGGATGGCCGCGCAATATCGCTCAAGCCCAATATTTCGACGGAATTTTAGCTGCAAAGAATATTTCCATGGATGCAGTTCTGGAAATGCAGATATCAGATGCGCAAATTATTGCTCGCCTTTCAAGTCGACGCACATGTCGCGATTGTGGAAAGCCATCACAAGGTGAAAAATGTGCAGCCTGTGGCGGAGAGCTCTACCAACGCGAAGATGACAAAGAAGAAGTTATCGCCAATCGACTAAAAGTTTATGCAGATCAAACAGCGCCAATTATCGCCTTTTACCGCAATAAAGGTCTTCTTCTTACAACTCCGGCCATAGGTAGCGTTGCAGATATAACTGTTCAAGCAATCGCACTTCTTAGTAAGTAAATTTCATGGCAATTCAAATCAAAACTTTAGAAGAACTCAAGATTATGCGCCGTGCGGGTTTACTGGTCGGTGAAACTTTAGAACTTCTCAAATCTTCCATCAAAGTTGGAATGCGCACCGATGCCCTTGATGCAATAGCAGCAGCGAATATAAAGCGCGGTGGTGGAATTTCAAATTTCAAGGGATATCACGGATACCCGGCAACAATTTGTATCTCAATCAATGATGAAATTGTTCACGGAATCCCAGGTGATCGAGTCATTGAAGATGGCGATGTTATTTCAATTGATTGTGGCGCAATTATTGATGGATGGCATGGAGATGCAGCATTTTCTGTTGGAGTTGGAAGCGTTGATCCTGCTGATCAAAAAATGATGGATGTTTGTGAAGAATCAATGTGGCGAGGAATTGCTGCAGGCAAGAGCGGTGCAAAGCTAACTGACATCGGTCACGCAATTGAAGAATATATAAACTCACAAGGTAAGTATGGAATCTTGCAAGAATACGGTGGCCACGGAATTGGTACAGAGATGCACCAAGAGCCACACGTTCTCAACTTTGGACGTCCAGGAAATGGTCCAGAAATTATTGCTGGCCTTGCACTAGCGATTGAGCCAATGATTACTCGAGGCAGCGCGAAGACTAAAGTCTTATCTGATGACTGGACAGTTGTTTCTCAAGATAAATCACGCGGGGCCCACTTTGAAAATTCATATGTAATTTG
This sequence comes from Bifidobacterium breve, assembly GCA_945898065.1. Taxonomy (GTDB): domain Bacteria; phylum Actinomycetota; class Actinomycetes; order Nanopelagicales; family Nanopelagicaceae; genus Planktophila. The sequence goes on along the minus strand of CAMDHH010000032.1, from coordinate 9,836 downwards.
CCCAGATGGCAAGCCATTTGTGCTCACCGCACTCGATGGCGGGGCAAGTAAATTGAATTCATATGGAATTAGCATCTCTGACCTTCTGTAATTCTTATTTGCATTCTAGGATGCCCATATGAGCAGCCAGGATCAGGTCGAATTCACGCTCTGGCTTCGTGAGAAGCAGAGCGCATTTCTGCGCGCTGCTCGTGTGATCTGTTTCGATACTCAAAACGCAGAAGATGTATTGCAAGAGGCGCTAGCTGATGTTTATAAGCGCTGGAGCAAGATTCGAGAACACGAAAATCCTGATGCTTATTTGATGCGCGTGATGGTGAGCAAACATGCTGACATGCGTCGTAAGTGGTTGCGCAAGCAACAGGAGAAAGAAACATCATGGGATCTTGCGGAAAATATTCGAGATATTGCAGATCAAACAGATGATGTAACGCAACGGTTACTGGTGCAGGCTGCGCTAAAAACTTTGACCGCAGCCCAGCGCGCGGTACTTGTTCTCATTTACGAACACGGAATGGTTTTACGTGAAGTCGCAGAAGTACTTGAGATACCAATGGGCACTGCGGCATCCCACCTTGCTCGTGGTAAAGCAGCAGTTGCTGCTTATATTGAATTAGTACCTGAGTTAGAAAAGTCGGCAAAGAAAGAATTATTAGGAACTGATAAAGAGACCAGAGTTCTGTTAGCAGAAGTGGTGGATAACAATGAGTGATGTAGATCCATTAATCCGCCGCGAAATGCAATGGATGGCACTTGGCGTCCTTGAGAATCGTGATCTCGCGCCAATAATTATTGCAAAAGTTCGCCGCCAAAGAATTCGCCGTGCAATAGTTTCCGCAATAGCAGTCATAGTCATTGGCTTTGTGAGCATTGGACTTTTCGAAGGATTCAAATTGCTAACAAAGGATTCGGTTGCAATCGATAGAGTCAGCGGTTCACTAGGTGAAAATGCTGCAACTCAGCAAGTGATTCAAGGTCTGATTTCAGATTATCCAATTACATGGGAGCAAAGCGTTGGCGATGTTGGTGCAATCAGCGCTGCAGGTGGATTAGGTGACACTCTCGGTGGACTCACTGCAACTGGATTGAAAGTATCGTGGGAACGTTGCGAAAAGAGTCAATGTCCAGTTTCGTGGGTACTCAGCGTTACAAATCAAACTAACGATCTAATTTCTGCATCACCATCACTGAGTGTCTTCACTGGCCATTCACCATTAGTGAGTGATTCCAGGCCAACAACTGTGATTCCAGGTGGTACTGCGCTTTTGGTCTATTCATTCCCTGAATTCCAAGATTCCTTGGAAACTTCGCCTACGGCCACCTGGCAATGGAATTGGTACCTTTCACCACTTCGATAGGAGCCGCTCACGCTCATTTTGCCTCTGGGAATACACCCATTATTCGCATAAAATCGCCTCAAAGGTACGGTAATCAAGATACGGTAAATATTGTGTTGCCAGCGCTCGGCTGAGCATCGCCATATCTCTAAGGGGAGTGAAGTGAAAAAAACTATTATCGCGGGAGCAAGTGTTCTCGCATTACTCGCGGGACTCATTGTTGCGGTAGCGCCAGCTAATGCAGCAACGATTAGAGTTCCAAAGACTGCCATGCAGGCATGCGCAGTTTCAAATGGAATTTATTGTGTTGAGTCACTAACTCTCACAGATTCAAATGGAAAGAAAATTCCATTAATCTATGTACCTTCAGGTGCAGAAGTTCCAATGAAGAAGACTCCAGCAGATTTCTACGCACCTGTTGCCAAAATCGTCAATGGCAAAGTTGTAGATAACAACTGGTGGATGTCTCAGTACCAGCGCGATGTTCTAGTATCAGGAAAGATGGTTGTACAAAATCTTTCAACGCTACTTGGCACTGCAAAACACCCAGAGCAAGGTGCGAAATATGATCCCGCAACTAAAGTTTTTGATATAAATAAGGCAGTAGATTCATATTCATATCCTGTTGATTGCTGGGATCCAGCAACTAAGAAAGCCACCAATAAACCATTTAGCGATTGTTTCAAGGGCTCAAACGTATTTATGCTAGATAACGAAGTAAAGTTCATTTTCTTCCATGCAACAGCCGCAGAAGCTGCAGCACAGAATAAGAACTTTATGACTGGTACATATCTAGATTTGGCTGAAATTTCAGCACTACAACAGCGTCCAGTTATGGGAACAACTTATGATGCAGCTGCAAAGACTTTCGGCGCAACTGAAGGAATTATTATTCCTATCTGGGTTAGCCAGAATGCACTCGTCAATGGATGGGCTGTTGCTGGAACAGTTGCTGCAGTACCAGCGGCCGCAACAGATGCAGCCGCTGCAACTACCGCCGCTGCAACAGGAACAGATTCCATGACAGTAGAAGCAGCAGAAACAGCTGCTACAGCGCCACTTGCACCAGATCCTGCAACAGCAGTTGGTCAACCAACTGAAGCAGGTCGCGTTCTTCCAGGTCGCTGGACAAGTCCAGATTGGCAAGGTCTCAACCTTGGTTCTCTTGGATATGACGGACTTTATATCGAAGCGAAATCTGCTAACGAGTTCACAAATATCTTGATGATCGATGTATTACCAACACTTACTGGAGCTGACAAGAAAGTAAATCTTGCAGGTCAAGTTGGTAACAAGGCATATGCAACAAGTCTTGATTCAGATATCGTCATTTCTGCAAAGGTTCGTACAGGTGAAATGACACCTGGCGTAACTGTCGCAGTAGGTGTCGATGTTGTAGTCGATGGAAAAGATGAAGGTGAATACACCTCTATTACTATTACTGGTACACCAGTAACAGTTCCATTGGCAGCAAAGGCAGCAGACTGTAAGGGAGAGACTGGAGTTTCAAAGGCGAATGTTCGCCAATTCCAAGCAATCGTTCTTCCTTCAAATGATGACATGTCGGGCTTCGGCGTCGAAGGTACATCGGGTGATATGTATGTTGGTTCAAATGGTGTGTGCGAATTGAGCACACCAACGTGGAGCGAAGATACAAAGAGCTTCACATGGACCACTGCAGCACCACACTTTGCACCAGATGGTGTCACTGTCAACCGTGGTTTCTACAAGGCAATCATCCCAACAGGTGATGCTGCAATCTTGTGGGGAATGACAAATCCAAATGATGCAGCAACAGCACTTAATGTCTCTGTTACAACAGAGGCTGGCGGAAGCACTGCAGCAATTAGCAAGATTTCGGTGAAGAACGGAAAAATCATCATCGACGTCTCTGGATTCCAATTCTCACGACCTAAGTTGAAGATTGGTATCAAGCCTGGCTACAAGCCATCAAAGGCAACTGCTCCTAAGTCAACTATCACTTGCGTACAAGGTAAGTCGACTAAGAAGATCACTGCAGTAAAGCCTGTATGTCCTAGCGGATATAAGAAGAAGTAAGGGCATCACTTCACTCCCTCCTTGGGTGAGAAACTAGGGAAATAATCGTTCCCGGTTAGTAAGAAATTACTAGCCGGGAACGATTTCTCTAATGAATCAAAAGAGAAATAGGAGCCATGAAATCTAAATCTGTAGCAGCAATTGCGATTGCCTTCTTTATCGGAGTGGGTTCTGTAACTTCAGTGAACGCAGCTACGATTTCAGTCGGCGACCCTGGACGTTCGTGGGCTATTCCAAATGATGCTGACCGCGGGATGCATGTACAGCAATTTATAGACTCACCACCGTCAGAGGAAGTCTCTTATCTTCTTGATCCAGATCTTGAAATGAATCGATTTATTGATCCAACATGTAAAAGCGCAGAAGATCCTCGATGCGCTGGAACGCTTCGATATTCTGCGATTTTGCCTTCTTGTGGACCGATTAGCAACGTTTTCTGTATTGAAGAATTCGGAGTAATTTCTGAATTAGGAGAGAGAAATAAAGCCCAATTCAATAGGTATTTTCCAAATCAGGCATTGAACAAATTTGAAGCAAATGAAAGTTTAAAACTTCCTTACGGAGGCACAGGCAGTATTTTCGAAATACCAAATTCTGCTGGTGAAAGTGCAGGTTTATATTATGTATCTGTTCTCACGCAAGGAGAAGTAAATAAAGGAACTGGTGCGACGCTTTTAAACTTAGCAATTCAGATACATCCCGTGAAGCTTGAAACCGGAGTCAATTCAATTCAGGAAATTGATTCAGGCTACGCCCCAGAGACTAACGGCGGTAGTGGACATACCATCGGTCAATGGCGAAAAGCGGGATTCGGTTTTTCAGGCACAAGCTTTTGCGTAGCAGGTAGCGCACTAGAAAAACTCTGCGCTCAGAGATATTCATTTCCAGCTGACAAAAAATTCTTTTTGAAATTAAAGATGCAGAATAAGCCTTTAGGGTGGATGCACGGTCGAATTTATAAGCCAGAAGTTGAGATTACTGAAGCAAGTGGCTCCTATAATTTTTCCATCTCAGCTTTTCCGGTTGCAGTCCCAGCCGTTTATAAAATGTATCGATACCCTGAGATGCCTCAAGCCCTCAAAGATGAATATGATTTCAAAACGGGTCAATATAAACCTTTAGCAATATATTTCAGTCAACAGAGCGCTGATGCTCCGCAAGGATGTGGTCGTTCTGCATGCACTGATGATCCGATGACTCGCAATGTCATAATAGGTCCAAGCCCATCAAGTAAATATGGAATGGAGCAATTGAAGTTCTGGTTACCATTTGTTGAGGACAAAGCGACAGCGTTATTAGGAACTTGGTCTTTGCGCACCCTTGAAAGTAACGAGGCAAGTGGAGCTCAAAGCTGTTTCACCAATGGAAGTAACGGTGTAACTGGAATTGTTACTACAAATGCAACTCAATATTCAGCTGGTCCTCCTAAGCTCAATGAGAGCGAAGGCACCCTCGAGTATTCTGTTGCAGCGCCACACTTCACAACGCAAGGAACCGAATTCCTAGGAACATATGACTTGATAATGAGGTCTGACGTTGCCCGATGCATATATGGATTTACAGCAGCTCCAATTAGGGCAACCCTTTCGGTTGTAAATGATGAGGGTAACCAAAAAGTTGCAACTGAAATCCTTGGTGAAAAAAATGGCTGGCTATATTTATCAGCTGGAGGTTTTACTTATTCATCACCAACCATCAAGGTAAAACTTGAGCAAGATGCTCCTGCGCCGACTCCAACACCAACACCAACACCAGCAGCTGAAGTAAAAGTAGCTACTAAGAAGATTACAATTACCTGTATCAAGGGAAAGACCACAAAGAAGGTCACTGCGGTAAAGCCGAAGTGTCCAACTGGCTATAAGAAAAAGGGATAGCAATGAAATATCTACGCAATAGATTTGTTCAAAGCTTTATTGCCATCTTTGTTTTCTATATTGCAATAATCGTTCTTATTTCTCAAAATCCGAGTGGAGATGCATACGCTATTGATGATGCGTTGATTGAGAAGAGTTCTGAGGATCGCCTAGAAGTTCTTATGCAAATCACTGGTGTAGATCCACTCAAAGGAACTGCAGAGGCTCGCGTTCTCCCGTGGCCAAATTCTGAAGCGGTAGGTTATAGGTTCAAGAGTGGTTGGTTACCAAAGAAAGATGTGTTACTTCATGTTGACTCTGTCATTGGTGCGAGTAATGGAGCAAGTAATCTCTATGAATTCAAGAGAGATGTTCCAGTAGGTGGCTTTGATTTACAGATTGATCAGCAACCAGGGGAGTCAAACCGTTCGCAAGTGGCGTGGTATCCACTCGATCTTTATGCTTTTGAAATTCCGGTCAGTGCTTCATATACCGATGACAATGGAGATATTCAAGATCTTGCAATCTTGCCTCTTGATTACACAAAGAATATTGATACTTTCGATATTCGAATGGCCCATGGCTATTGGAGTGATCCAGATAAGTTAGTAACTCTCAATGATAAAGATTCAATTGATAATGCAATTGATGAGTTCAATCAGGGCTTATCTTCTTCAGTATTTACAGCAGAACGCTCAAACTCAACAAAATTACTTGTTGTAATTATTTTGCTTCTCATGATTACAGCGCTAACTTCAGTTTCGATCATGGCTTACATGGTTGCTAACGGAAGACGTCCGCCAACGCTTTCATCACTTATTTGGTCTGCAGCATTGACCTATTCTTTGATTTCACTTCGCGGACTTATGCCAGGTGCACCGCCAATTGGAATTTTCATCGACAAAGTTGTCTATTTCCCATCATTGGTTGTGACTTTGACATGTTCACTCTGGATCTTGGTTATCTGGACCAAACGCGACGATTTCGAGAGCTAAGAGCCCTACTTCTCGCGTGAATTCCTGTGGCCCTGCTCACGAATTACATCCATGTAACTCAATGAGGCCGATTTCCCTATTTTGAGCGCGCGCTTTAGACTAACCCCTCGCGCCATTTCTAATTTTGTGGGGAATATCCACATGGGATTTGAACTGGTCATTTCATGCGCAACAGAGAAGTAGGTAAAGCTTGGCGAGTAAAGATGGTGCTATCGAAATCGAAGGCACCGTAGCTGAAGCGCTACCGAATGCAATGTTTCGTGTGGAATTAACTAATGGTCACAGAATTCTTGCGCACATTAGCGGCAAGATGCGAAAGAACTACATTCGCATCCTTCCTGCTGATCGTGTGATTGTTGAATTAAGTCCATATGACCTCACCCGAGGTCGAATTATTTATCGTTACAAGTAAAACTGTAACTTTTAGTGAAATAGGAGTTCGTCAATGAAGGTCAATCCAAGCGTGAAGAAGATTTGCGATAAGTGCAAAGTTATTCGCCGCAAGGGTCGAGTCATGGTCATTTGCGAAAACTTACGTCACAAGCAACGTCAAGGATAAGTAGTAACTAACTCGCATTACGACTTCTAATTTATTAGAAGACCTTTGGTCCGGTAGGCCAGAGAACAGTAATGCGGAGGACCTCCGGATACAGATAGGTAGATAAATGGCACGTCTCGTTGGTGTTGATCTTCCACGTGAAAAACGCGTTGAAGTCGCACTCACTTACATATTCGGAATGGGTCTTACCCGTTCCCAAAAAACACTAGCCGCAACTGGCATCAGCCCAGATGTTCGCGTAAAAGATTTGCAGGAGCCAGAGCTTGCAAAACTTCGTGAATATATCGAAGCTAACTTCAAGATTGAAGGCGATCTTCGCCGTGAAATCTCCGGTGACATCCGTCGCAAAGTTGAAATTCAAAGCTACCAAGGTATTCGTCACCGTAAGGGACTACCTGTTCGTGGTCAGCGCACACATACAAATGCTCGTACACGTAAGGGTCCTCGTAAGGCAATTGCAGGTAAGAAGAAGGTGACTAAGTAATGGCCGCTCCTAAGACAAAGACTGCTGCACCTGCAAAGGGCAAAGTTAAAATTCGTAAGAAAGAGAAGAAGAACGTTGCTGTTGGACAAGCTCACATCAAGAGCACATTCAACAACACAATCATCTCTATTACTGATCCAACCGGCGCTGTTATCTCTTGGTCATCATCTGGCCAAGTTGGTTTCAAGGGCTCACGTAAGTCGACTCCATTCGCAGCACAACTTGCAGCAGAATCTGCAGCTCGTCGCGCGCAAGAGCACGGCCTAAAGAAAGTAGATGTTTTCGTAAAGGGACCAGGTTCCGGACGCGAAACTGCAATTCGTTCATTGCAAGCAGCTGGTCTTGAAGTTGGAGCCATCTCTGATGTAACTCCAGCTCCACACAATGGTTGCCGCCCACCGAAACCACGTCGAGTCTAAGGAAGGAAGAGAATAAATGGCCCGTTATACCGGAGCAGATTGCAAGCGCTGTCGTCGCGAGAAAGTAAAACTCTTCCTTAAGGGAACAAAGTGCGATGGACCTAAGTGTCCGATCGAATCACGTCCATATCCACCTGGGCAACATGGCCGTGGCCGTGCAAAAGAGTCTGAGTACCTATTGCAGATGCGTGAGAAGCAGAAGTGCGCACGTATTTACGGTGTACTTGAGAAGCAGTTCCGTGGTTATTACGAAGAAGCAAACCGTCGCCAAGGTAAGACTGGTGAAAACCTTCTTGTGATTCTTGAAACCCGTTTGGATAACGTTGTTTTCCGTGCAGGTTTTGCAAAGAGTCGCGATATGGCACGTCAGCTTGTTCGCCATGGTCACTTCCTAGTAAATGGTAAGAAGGTAAACATTCCTTCATTCCGCGTGACTCCAATGGACATCATTGATGTTCTTCCAAAGTCACACGACCTAACACCATTTATTGTCGCAAGTGCTGAACTCGGTGAAAAAGCAGTACCAGCATGGATGGAGGTTGTTGGTTCGCAAATGCGCATCATCATCCACGGTGTCCCTGCTCGCGCTGTAATCGATACCCAAGTTCAAGAGCAGTTGATCGTCGAACTTTATTCCAAGTAATTTTTTCAGCCGTTTAGTCGGCATGCACCCGCAGTAAAAGTAAGACCTAGACAGGAAATCAAATAGTGGATTTCCACGAAACGAAGAGGAGCAGCAGTGCTAATTGCACAACGTCCCACTCTCAGTGAAGAAGTAGTATCCGAAAACCGTTCACGGTTCATCATTGAACCGCTAGAACCAGGCTTCGGTTACACACTTGGTAACAGCATGCGTCGTACATTGCTTTCATCTATTCCAGGTGCAGCAGTGACAAGCATCCGCGTTGCCGGTGCACTCCATGAGTTCACAACTCTTGAAGGCGTCAAGGAAGATCTCACCGATATCGTGTTGAACATCAAGAACTTGGTGCTCTCATCAGATAACGACGAGCCAAGCGTCATCTACATCCGCAAATCAGGTACAGGTCCAGTAACCGGTGCCGATATTGCTGTTCCAACTGGCATCGAAGTTCATAACCCAGAGATTCACTTAGCAACACTCAATGGCAAGGCAAGTCTTGAAATTGAGCTCACTGTTGAGCGCGGTCGCGGTTATGTAACTGCAGTTCAGAACAAGCAAGCGGGAGCAGAAATTGGTCGCATTCCTGTTGACTCTATCTACTCACCTGTTTTGAAAGTTACATACAAAGTTGAAGCTACTCGCGTTGAACAGCGCACAGACTTCGATCGCCTCGTAGTCGATGTCGAAACAAAGCCATCAATGAAGCCACGTGATGCAGTTGCATCATCAGGTAAGACATTGGTTGAGCTCTTCGGCCTTGCACGCGAACTCAATGTCAATGCAGAAGGTATCGAGATGGGGCCATCTGTTATGGATGCTGCACTCGCTGCTGATCTTGCACTTCCAATTGAAGATCTCGATCTAACAGTTCGTTCATATAACTGCTTGAAGCGCGAAGGCATTCATACAGTTGGTGAATTGGTAAATCGTTCAGAGGCAGATCTCATGGACATCCGTAACTTTGGTTCAAAATCAATTGACGAAGTAAAGGCAAAACTCGTCTCTATGGGAATGTCTCTCAAGGACAGCCCAGCAGGATTTGATCCAACACAACACCAGAATTACAACGCATCAGTTGACGATGATTTCGCCGACGCAGATCAGGCCTAGGAGATACGACAATGCCAAAACCAACTAAAGGTCCTCGTTTGGGCAGTGGCCCATCACACGAGCGTCAGATCCTGGCAACACTTGCTGAGCAATTGTTTCAGCACGGAAAGATTACAACGACTGAAGCGAAAGCAAAGCGTTTACGTCCACTTGCAGAAAAGCTAATCACTTTTGCAAAGAAGGGCGATCTATCTGCTCGTCGTCAAGTGATGGCAAAGATTTCTAATAAGGGTGTAGTTCATACACTTTTCACTGAAATCGGTCCACGCTTTTCAACACGCAATGGTGGATACACACGCATTACAAAGATTGGGCCACGTAAGGGCGATAACGCTCCAATGGCAGTAATCGAAGTTCTAACTGAGAAAGATAACTAAG
>CAMDHH010000031.1 GCA_945898065.1 Bifidobacterium breve | reverse complement strand
TTGTAAGAACAACGCAAACAATAAATACAAGTGCTGCCTTTACAAGAATGATCCACCCTGGATCTGCTCCAATAAGTTCGGCTGTGGACTTCATGCTTTCGCCACCTTTACTACTGCACCATGTGCAACACCAAGTTGTGAAAGTAATTCTGATCCACGTGAATTACGTGGTGCCCACACTGCATCGTCATGAATTTCTTCAACGAGTGCTGGCAAAGTTACCGAACCTTCTTCTGTTGAAATTGTTAGTCGATCTCCATCTTTTACACCTAATGCAACTGCGCGCTTTGGTGAGATAACTGCAACTGTGCGCCTAGAAGTTGCAGCAAGATTTTCTTCTCCTGCTTGCAAAGTTCCCAAATCAAGTAAGCGACGCCATGAAGTAATAATTGCTTGATCTTGCAACAGTGATGGGGTGGCTACAATTGAGACTTTATTGAAGGAACTCTTTGCGCCATCCCAGCGTCCAAGAGATGCAATCTCTCTGGCTGCTGCCGTAACAGTTGCAAGTGAAATAGTGCGACCCATTTCATCAGCAATCATTGAAAGGATGCGTAGGTCACTGCGGTTATGTGAATCTGCAACTGCTGCATCAAATTTACGGGGGCGACCTTCCCAGCTAAGGAATGAACCGCTCTTCTCCGTTACCGCAGCAACTGGCAAAATAACATTTGCGCGCCCTGTCACAGCACTTGGTGCAATTTCTAGACTGACAACAAACGCCTTATCAAGTGCAGCGAGCATTTGAGCACTCGCTTCGTTATCAAGTGGATCAACTCCACCGACAACTAATGCACCTATTGCGCCGCTGTGTACAGCCGCAATAATTTCATTTGAATTCTTTCCATTCTCTGATGGAAGAGACTGAGTTGACCACACAGCTGCAATATCTACGCGGGCCGCTGCATCACTCACTGGTCGACCACCAGGTAAGAGGTTTCCAATTGCGCCAGCTTCTAGCGCACCTCTTTCGCCTGCGCGACGTGGAATCCATGCAATCTTTGCACCGCTTGATTGGGCAAGGGCTGCAACAGCACTGAGTAATCCAGCACTCTCTGCTGCGCGCTCTCCAACAAGAATGAGTGATTTATTTGTAAGAGTTTGTGAACTTAGAGCACTCGCTTCAGCACCTGGTGCAACTTTTACAAACTCACCTTTGAGTTTTTCAACTCCAATTGAAAGCTTTGTTGCGATCGCTATAACTTTGAGTGCTCGCTTACGGAATGCTTTATTGAGACGTAAGAAAACAATTGGTGATTCTTCTTCTGGCTCAAAGGCAACGAGTACCACTTGATCAGCTAGATCAATGTCGCGATAGGTAGTTGTTGAACCTACGACATGAGCTGCAAGGAATTCGCGTTCTTCATCTGATGAAAGACGGGCACGGAAATCAATATCGTTTGTGCCAAGTGCGATACGTGCAAATTTTGAATAACCATAAGCATCTTCATATGTTGCACGACCACCGACTAGAACAGCGCTCTTATTTGTAGATAAACCTGCAGCTGCTGCAGCAAGTGCTTCTGGCCATGACGCTTCAACTAGAACACCATCGCTATTGCGAACCATTGGAGTGGTGAGGCGATCTAGCGCGGTTACATATTTGAATGCCCAGCGACCTTTATCGCAGTTCCACTCTTCATTTACGGATGCATCATCACCAGCAAGTCGACGAAGTGTTTTTCCACGACGAACATCAGTGCGCATATCGCAACCAGATGCACAGTGCTCACATGCAGATGGAGTTGAAACTAAATCGAATGGACGTGCACGGAATCGATAAGAAGCACCTGTGAGTGCGCCTACTGGACAGATCTGAACTGCATTTCCAGAGAAATACGATTCAAATGGTTGATTCTCATAAATTCCAACTTGTTGCAATGCACCGCGTTCATTCAATGTAATAAATGGATCGCTTGCAATTTGTTCTGAGAAACGAGTGCAACGTGCACAAAGTACGCAGCGTTCGCGATCGAGTAATACTTGAGATGAAATATTAATTGGCTTTTGGAATGTGCGCTTTACGCCTTCGAAACGTGTTTCACCTTGGCCAGTGCTCATCGCTTGATTCTGTAATGGACATTCGCCACCTTTATCGCAGACCGGGCAATCAAGTGGGTGGTTTACAAGGAGAAGTTCCATCACGCCGCGTTGGGCTTTTTCTGCAACAGCTGAAGTCAATTGTGTTTTTACAATCATTCCCGGCTCAACAGGAATTGTGCATGATGCCTGTGGTTTTGGGAATGCGCGACCATTAATTTCGATATCAACTAAACATTGGCGACATGCGCCGACTGGATCTAGAAGTGGGTGATCGCAAAAACGTGGGATTTGAATTCCGAGTTTTTCTGCTGCGCGAATAACAAGAGTTCCCTTTGGAACACTTACTTCGAAGCCATCGATGACAAGACTAATCATCTCCACCTCTTGCATCGTTGTCATTTGTTCGCTAGTTCAAAAAGAGTCGAAGCAACAGGATCAAATGGGCAAGCACCAAGAGTTAGGTGTGCAATATATTCTTCACGGAAATATTTGATTGACGATGTAATCGGGCTAGTCGCACCATCACCGAGTGCACAAAATGATCGGCCCATGATGTTGTCGCAAAGGTCGAGCAACTTAGCAAGATCTGCTTCAGTTCCCTTTCCATTCTCTAGATCACGAAGAATTTGAACAAGCCACCATGTGCCTTCACGGCAAGGTGTGCACTTTCCACATGATTCATGTTTGTAAAATTCTGTCCAGCGCAATACTGCACGAACAACGCACGTTGTTTCATCAAATATTTGTAGTGCCTTAGTTCCAAGCATTGAACCTGCCGCAGATACACCTTCGTAATCAAGTGGAACATCTAAATGTTCGGCAGTAAAGAGCGGTGTTGAGGAACCGCCAGGAGTCCAGAACTTGAGTGAGTGACCAGATCGTATTCCACCTGAGAGTTCTAAAATTTCTCGCAATGTAATTCCAAGTGGAGCTTCAAATTGTCCAGGATTCTTTACGTGCCCTGAGAGTGAATAAAGCGTGGTTCCTTTGCTCTTTTCAGTACCCATTGCTTGATACCACTCTGCGCCATTTTCAATAATTGCCGGAACCGATGCGATTGATTCAACATTGTTTACAACAGTTGGGCGTGCATATAAACCTGCAATTGCTGGAAATGGTGGACGCAAACGTGGTTGACCGCGGAAACCTTCAAGTGAATCAAGGAGTGCTGTTTCTTCGCCACAAATATATGCACCTGCGCCAACATGTAAAACTAATTCAATTCCGTTACCAAGGTGTCCTGCTTTGTATGCATCTTCAATGGCTTGATTGAGGCGACGCACAACATGTGTAACTTCGCCGCGAATATAGATAAATGCATGCTTTGCACGAATCGCATGGCTTGCAATGATGCAGCCCTCAATCAATACGTGTGGATTTGCAAGGAGTAGGGGCGTATCTTTGCAAGTACCTGGCTCTGATTCATCTGCGTTGACAACTAAATAATGATCTTTGTCATCACCTTGTGGGATAAATCCCCATTTCATTCCAGTTGGGAAACCTGCGCCGCCACGACCACGAAGTCCAGAATCTTTTACTAATTGAATAACTGCATCAGGATCCATTGCTAATGCTTTTTTAGATGCTTTGTATCCGCCATTGCGAGTGTATGCCTCGATTGTAAACGAATCTTTTTCATCCCAATGGGCAGATAGAACGGGTACAAGTTTTGTCATTATTTTCCCTCTTTCGAAAGTCTCAAACCAAGAAGCGTCGGTGTGCCTGCTTGTAGACCTTCATTCGCTTTTCCATCATTGATACCGGCTAGAACAGCTGATGCTTCTTTCCATGTGCCAAGAGTGTTTGGTCCACGAGTTGGTGCCGGTGGATTTCCAGCACGCATTGCATCGACTAAATCTTTTGCAGATTGCACAGTTTGGTTGTCAAAGAACTCCCAGTTAGCCATGACAACAGGTGCGTAATCACAAGCAGCATTACATTCGATATGTTCGAGTGAAACTTTGCCATCAGTAGTAACGCCATCATTTTCAATGCCAAGGTGCTCTTTCAGGCCTGCAAATATTGCATCTCCGCCCATAACGGCGCATAAAGTATTTGTGCATACCCCTACGTGATAATCACCGACTGGCTTGCGCTTGTATTGGGTGTAGAACGTTGAGACAGCAGTTACTTCTGCAGTTTCTAATTCAAGCAATTTTGCAATGAGTTCAATCCCATCATTTGTGACATAACCTGCGAGTGATTGCACATAGTGCAGCAAAGGCATGATCGCAGAGCGTGAACGCGGGTAGCGCTTGATGATTGATTCCAACGTTGCTAAATCTTTATCTGTAAATGACATTAGCGGTCAACGCCTCCCATCACAGGATCAATTGATGCAACTGCGCCAATGATGTCGGCAACCATACTGCCTTCACACATTGCAGAAGTTGACTGCAAATTATTGAAAGATGGTTCGCGGAAGTGAACACGGAATGGACGTGTTCCACCATCAGAGACAACATGTGCACCCAATTCACCACGTGGGGATTCGATAGCTGTGTAGACCTGACCAGCTGGAACGCGGAAACCTTCAGTTACTAACTTGAAGTGATGAATGAGTGATTCCATTGAAGTGCCCATGATCTCGCGAATGTGATCGAGTGAGTTTCCAAGGCCATCGCCACCGAGTGCAAGTTGCGCTGGCCATGCGATTTTCTTATCTGCAACCATGATGGGTGCGCCTTCTAGTTTTTCAAGCTTATCTACTGCTTGTTCGATTATACGAAGAGATTGTTCTAGTTCATTTACGCGAATCAAGAAACGTCCATAGACATCGCATGTATCAGCAGTTATGACATCAAAGTTGTAATTTTCGTATCCACAATATGGTTGCATCTTGCGAAGATCCCATGGCAGACCAGTTGATCGAAGAACGGGACCTGTAACACCAAGTGTTGTTGCACCAGCAAGGTCTAAGTAACCGATTCCTTCGGTGCGCTTGATCCAAATTGAATTACCGACGAGCAAGTTCTCATTATCTTTGAATGAGTGGCGAAGATCTTTTACTGTTGCGCGAATCTTTGCAAGAGCACCTGCTGGCAAATCTTGTTGGACTCCTCCTGGGCGGATATAGGCCATATTCATGCGCAGACCTGAAATTAGTTCGAAAATATCGAGGACTTTTTCGCGTTCGCGGAAGCAGAAAATCATTGGCGAAAGTGCACCAAGTTCTAGTGCGCCAGTACCGAGTGCAACCATGTGTGAAGAGATTCGATTGAGTTCCATCATCAAAACACGAATAACAGTTGCGCGCTCTGGCACATCATTAGCGATACCAAGCAACTTTTCAACACCTAAGCAATATGCAGCCTCATTGAAAAGTGGTGACAAATAATCCATGCGAGTTACAAATGTGACACCTTGTGTCCAGTTGCGATACTCAATATTTTTCTCAATACCTGTATGCAGATAGCCAATTCCACATCGAACTTCTGTAACTGTTTCGCCTTCGAGCTCGAGTACTAGGCGAAGCACTCCGTGAGTGGAAGGGTGTTGTGGTCCCATATTGACGACAACACGTTCTTCTTTCGCTTGGCCAATTTCTGTAACAAGTGAATCCCAATCTCCACCCGTTACAGAGAAAACTGTTCCTTCAGTAGTTTCACGTGAGGATGCATATGGATCTGTATACGTACTCATCGATATGACCTCCGCTCATCTGGAGCTGGTGTTGTTGCGCCTTTATATTCCACGCTGATTCCACCGAGTGCGTAATCCTTGCGTTGTGGATGTCCTTGCCAATCATCTGGCATCAGAATTCTTGTTAGTCCTGGGTGACCATCAAAAATAATTCCAAACATGTCAAAGGTTTCACGTTCATTCCAGTTATTTCCAGCCCAGACTTCAACGAGTGAAGGAATGTGAGGATGTGAATCTGGAACAGAAACTTCTAAACGAATTCTTCGGTTATGTGTCATTGATAGCAGTGGATAAACAGCGTGCAATTCACGTCCCTTATCATCTGGATAATTGACTCCAGATACACCAAGACACATTT
This sequence comes from Bifidobacterium breve, assembly GCA_945898065.1. GTDB lineage: Bacteria > Actinomycetota > Actinomycetes > Nanopelagicales > Nanopelagicaceae > Planktophila. The sequence continues at coordinate 7,098 of CAMDHH010000031.1, read as the reverse complement.
CGAATTTGAGTTTGTCACGCAAAATCATTGAAACTTCTACAAGGCGTGAAACCTTTATGTGCAAGGTCAACTCTCCACGATCTATAACTACACGCTCAATTGCATCGGCAAAATCTGGATACGCGCGTTCTAAATCATCGGTAACTGAATCGAAATAGCTGCCATATGGACGCTCGGAAGAGCCACTTGATGCGGCGGTAGGGACTAAGCCACCGTAACCGGATGTATCTCCAGTGCCTTCTGCTCCAAACATGCCGTTATCTGAACTCATTACGCAAGCAGACCCTTCATTTGATGAGTTGGAACTGCATTCATCGCTGCGAGTTCAACTTCCTTAATAATCTTTTCGCGGTTAGGTCCCAATTTTTCATCGTAGATGTGATCGTGCAATTTCAAAATTGCATCCATTAGCATCTCGGGGCGTGGTGGGCAGCCAGGAAGGTAAATATCAACTGGAACTACGTGATCGACGCCTTGGACAATTGCATAGTTGTTGAACATTCCACCCGATGATGCACATGCACCCATTGCAATAACCCACTTTGGTGCAGCCATTTGATCATAAATCTGGCGAAGTACTGGTGCCATTTTATTTGAAACACGACCAGCAACAATCATGAGATCTGCTTGACGTGGGGATGCACGGAAAACTTCCATGCCAAAACGGGCTAAGTCATAACGACCAGCACCTGCTGCCATCATTTCAATTGCGCAACATGCCAAACCAAAAGTTGCAGGCCACAGTGAGTTTTTACGCATATAACCAGCTAGTTTTTCAACTGATGTTAGAACTAAACCACTAGGTAACTTTTCTTCTAATCCCATTTTTTAGTCCCATTCCAATCCACCGCGTCGCCACACATATGCATAAGCGATGAAAACTGTTCCAATAAAAATTGCCATTTCAACGAGTCCAAAAAGTCCCAACTTATCGAAAGTAACTGCCCATGGATAAAGGAAAACAATTTCTATATCAAAGATAATGAAGAGCATTGCTGTTAGAAAATACTTAACGGGAAAACGTCCGCCCTCTGCAGCCTGTGGAGAAGGTTCAATTCCGCACTCATACGCTTGTGCCTTTGCTCTGTTATAGCGAGCAGGCCCTGTCAGCGTTGCAGCAACGAGTGAGATTGCAGCAAAACCAAAGCCGAAGGCCGCAATCGCAAAGATTGGGATGTAGGGATTTGAGGTAAGAGCCACGTGTGAAATCTTAGAGTGCTGGGCCTAGTGGCTCGACCGCTACGCCTTGAGCGCTCTGTGAACTGCGACAACTCCAAAGGTCAGGTTCTGCCAGCCGACTTGGCTCCAGCCGGCGCTTTCAATTCGGGCCGCGAGCGCGCTTTGATTAGGCCAGGCCCGGATCGATTCAGCCAAATAGATATAGGCATCGGGATTCGATGATGTCCGACGGGCGATGGCAGGCAGAGCTTTCATCAGATAATTCATATATATAGTGCGAAAAATGCGCCATGTGGGCTGGGAGAACTCGGCAACAACGAGGCGCCCCCCAGATTTAGTCACTCGAAGAGCCTCTGCGAGCGACTTATCAACATCATTGGTATTTCGAAGGCCAAAAGAGATGGTGACGCAATCAAAGGTATTGGCCTCAAAGGGGAGATTTAGGGCATCGGCCTTTATGAAAGCAAGGTGTGGGCGAGCTTTTTTGCCCGCATCGAGCATTCCTTGGGAGAAATCGGCGGCAATTACATCAGCGCCGCACTCAAAGAGAGGTTGCGATGATGAACCTGTTCCAGCTGCAATATCGAGAATTTTCATCCCTGGGGCTGGGGCAATCGTGGCCGTAGTGGCTCGCCGCCATGCCTTGGTCTGCCCCAGACTCAATAAATCGTTGACGAGGTCATATCTCTTGGCCACGCCATCGAACATCGCCGCAACTTCATCGGGATCTTTGTTCAAATTGGCGCGAGACATAGCCATATTCTCCACTGAAGTAGGCTCATCCACAACTTGTTGAAAGGAATCGTTATGTCACTTGCTACTACAACTCTTCGCGCCTCACTCTTTCCGCGAAGCACTGCTTTGACCCGCGTCCTCTTCATTGCGGCAGGTGTTATTTTCCTTTCAGCGCTCGCTCAAGTTGCATTTCCGATTCCTGGTTCGCCTGTGCCTTTTACGGGACAGACATTGGGTGTGCTCCTTCTAGCAACCTCATATGGGGCAACACTTGGAGCAACAACTTTTGCGCTGTATTTACTTGCGGGAATTGCTGGAGCGCCAATTTTTGCAAATGGAAGTTACGGAATTGAAAAAGTAGTTGGAGCAACTGGTGGATATTTAGTTGGAATGCTTATCGCATCATTTGTTCTTGGAAAATTGGCAGAGCGCCGCTTAGATCAAAAATTCATTACTGCACTTCCTGCGATGCTCCTTGGTAATCTCATTATTTTTACATTTGGGCTTATCTGGTTACACCAATACACAGGGCAAAGTTGGGCTTGGACGTTTAATGCTGGACTCACTCCATTTATTCTCGGAGAAGTTCTCAAGATTGCAATAGCGGGAACATCGCTTCCAATTCTTTGGAGCTTTGTCCAGAAAAAAATTTCATAACTCTTTTTTATGACACCTTCTATCCCTGTTACAACGTCGCGTCTCAGTGAGCATCTGCCTCTTTTAGATCTCTTACCCGAGAATCATCCAATAGCGTGGGTGCGCGGTGGCGATGGACTTGTTGGTTGGGGAGTTTTTGCAACAACAACAGTGAGTGGGCCAAACCGATTTGCTGATGCGAGACATTGGTGGCAAGAGCAATTATCAAAAATGCAGATCAATGACAGCGTGCACGCAAATGGAACAGGCCCAATACTTTTTACCTCCTTTTCTTTCTCGCCTGAAGATGCCTCAGTATTAGTTATTCCAGAAGTTGTTGTTGGGCTGCGTAATGGAAAATCATGGGTGACATGGATTGGGGATTCCCCACAACCCGTATTGCCACAGATTGCTCCTGCTTTTCCTGCTAATTCCATTACGTGGCACAAAGAATTCGATGAGGACAATCAATGGAAAACCCGCGTTTCACATGCAGTCTCGCGAATTCAAGGCGGAGAGGTAGAGAAGGTTGTTTTAGCTCGTGAAATCAATGTGAGCGCGCAATCGGCAATTGATCCACGCAAAGTTCTCCATAAACTTTCCCTTGAATATCCATCTACATGGAACTTTGCAATCTCAAATCTTGTGGGAGCTACACCAGAATTATTGATGAGACTCACTCACGGCATGATTACGTCACGTGTCCTTGCAGGCACAATTAGTAAAACGGGCAATGATGAAAGAGATTTAGCACTGGCCGCATCTCTTGCTCGTTCATCTAAAGATTTAGAGGAACACGAATATGCAGTTCGTTCAGTTGCAGATGCAATAGCGCCATTTTGTAAATCAACGAACGTTCCTGAATCACCTTTTGTTTTGCATCTAGCAAATGTCATGCACTTAGCAACCGATGTGACTGGGGCCCTCGTTGAAACGCTCAATAAAGTCGATTCATTTTCAGTTCTAGAAAAACTTCATCCATCGGCTGCTGTTTGTGGGACCCCTACTGAGAAAGCAAGCGCACTCATCGATGAGATAGAGGGTTTAGCGCGTGGACGTTATGCAGGCCCTGTGGGTTGGATTGATGCATCAGGTGATGGGGAACTTGGGATTGCGCTACGTTGCGGACAGATTCAAGGAAATTCAATCCGGCTTTACGCAGGATGCGGAATTGTTGCAGGCTCAGATCCAGAACGTGAACTTGTTGAAAGCCAAGCAAAATTTGCACCGATGAAGAGTGCGCTTAGCTAGATTCCCTCTATGAGTTGATAAATTTTCTTTAGATTCTCTCCGTTAGATTCACGCGATGGAGTATTGATAACTACAACTGAAATTCCAGCAACAGGTTTCTCAATTTCGTTCTGCAATTCCTTGTGATTTGAAACCGAAGTTGCAGAAATTCCCATCGATGTTGCAATTGCAGCAGGATCCAAACCATGTGGAGTTCCAAAGACTCGCTCAAAGCCTGTAACACCGCTTTGAGGAAGCGTAGAAAAGATACCTCCGCCATCGTTATTGATAACGAGTATTCGACAATCAATTTTCTCATTTGTTATCAACCCGGTGATGTCATGAAGAAAAGCTAAATCTCCAATGAGTGCATAAGAATTCTTACGTGCAATTGCCATACCTAAGGCGCTGGAAATATTGCCATCAATTCCTGCTAGTCCCCGATTCGCAAAAGTTTCTACTCCGTTTCGAGGTGTAGCAAATGCTTCTATATCCCTAATGGGGCGCGATGACGAGATAAATAAAGAGGAACCGTTAGGTAAGAACTTTGAAATCTCTCGAGCAATAGTTGCTTCATTCCACCCATCAAGTTGGGCAACAACCTTTGCGCTTCTTTCACCAAACTTTTTCCACGTTGCTATCCAGGTTTCATCAGGGTTGGATTTATCTAATTCTGGAATCGCAATAAAGCGTTTATCAGCTGTTCTATCTGAATCAACAGTTGCGATTCGAGGATCAATGACATAGGTAATAAGTGAAGAAGCAATAAAAGAATTAATGGAGCGCGAAAGCGTTGTACGGCCAATAATTACTATTGCTTGAGGAATAAGTGATTGACGAATCTTTGTAGAAGTAAGAAATAGAGATGCGTGTGGTGTCGCAGTGGGAAATGAGAGTGGATCTTCGGCAATAACTGGCCAACCCAATTTTTTGGCAAATTCTTGAACTTCTTCAAGGGCAAGTCCACCCCTATCGTGGCCGATGACTAATGCACCACGAGTCTCATTGATTCTAATTTTTTCTGGGCCTTTGCGATTAATAAAATCTTTTGGAGCTATTTTGATTTCATCCAACCAGGAATTATCTGTGTCGGGCAAGAGTGGTTCATCAAATTGAATATTGAGATGCACGGGGCCTTGTCGCAAGCTGTCTAATGGGAGCTCCATTGGGAAAACAGGACCATCAACATCAGCAAAATATCGAACTGCTTTACCAAAAATTCTTGCTTGCTCTGTTGTTTGATTTGCACCTGTGCGACGAAGCATTGCGGGACGATCTGCAGTTAGTACTAATAATGGCTGATTTGTATGGTGGGCTTCCAAGACTGCTGGGTGATAATTTGCAACAGCTGTTCCGCTTGTACAAATAATTGGAACCGGGCGTTTAGTTGATTTGATCAAGCCGAGTGCAAAAAAGGCCGCGCTACGTTCATCAATTCGAATATGCAATGTGATTAATTTCTTTTCTTCAGCAGCAACGAGAGCTAATGAAAGCGGAGCGTTGCGCGAGCCAGGTGAGATAACAGCATTTGTTATTCCAGCCTCAATCATTTGACGAACAATTACTCGAGCGAGCTGCGTTGAAGGATTCATGCCAAGAGCTCTGCAGTCTTCATTACTCGATTCTTCCACCATTCAAAGCGTTTCGGTGCCACTTCATGACCGCTCAAGTCGGGCTCAAAATCAGTTATTTGAATTTCGCCATTGGTAATAGGTAAATCAGCAACATTTGTGTTCAGTAGTGAACCCGTTCCTAGCCCGCAATCAAAATTCATTTCAGGAAAAGATGCAGCCAGGAATAATCCATAATTGATTCCAACCGCACTTTCTAGTGCACTTGAGATAACTACTGGAAGATTGTGATGTTGTGCCAATTTGTGTGCACGAGCGATGCCACCAAGTGGTTGCACCTTGAGCATCACAATATCAATGGCACCTACAAGATCTACGTCAAAAGGATCAGCTGCTTTGCGCAACACTTCATCGCCAGCTATTGGAATATCCAATGTGAGTTTTGTCTTCAGCTCGCGTAACTCTTTTATCGTCTTACATGGTTGCTCGACATACTCAAGTGGTCCAATATTTTCATATATGGCTTGTAAATTTGTTACAGCAGTTGCTACATCCCAATTGCCATTAACATCGATACGTAATTTGGCTTTAGGCCGCAGCGCTCTTACTCTGGCAAGTCGAGCGATATCTTCTGGGAGATTTTCGCCAACTTTTACTTTAAAGGTATCTACTCCGGGATATAAATCAACAATTTTTTCGATATCCGCTGGATTTTTGAGAGCGGGAATAGTGCCGTTTACTCTTACAGAGTTTCGATAGATACGTGGGCGAGGTTGCGTTGCAGCCTCAATAGCGGATGACAACCATGTTGCGCATTCTTCATAACCATATTCGAGAAATGGTGAAAATTCTCCCCAACCATATTCGCCTCTAAAGAGTGCAACTTCGCGGATATTTATCCCACGAAAATTAGTCTTTGTTGGCAATGCAATAACGCGCATTGTGGAGAAGAGATCTAGCAACATTGATTAGGGACGCTTTGGAAATTTCTTGAAATCTGGTTCGCGACGCTCTTTATAAGCATCGCGTCCTTCTTGTCCCTCTTCTGTCATATAAAAGAGAAGCGTTGCATCACCAGCAAGTTGTTGCACGCCGGCAAGACCATCGTCGGCTGCATTCAAACTTGCTTTGAGTAAACGAAGTGCCAATGGAGAATTGCGTAACATTTCGCGACACCAAGAAACAGTCTCAGCTTCAAGTTCGTCAACAGGAACAACTGTGTTGACAAGTCCCATTGCGAGCGCTTCTTTTGCATCGTAGGAACGAGTCATAAACCAAATTTCACGAGCCTTCTTTTGTCCAACACTTGCGGCGAGTAATCCAGAGCCGTATCCACCATCGAATGAACCAACCATTGGACCTGTCTGACCAAAGAGTGCGTTATCGGCTGCAATTGTTAAATCGCAGACAACATGTAATACATGGCCACCACCAATTGCCCATCCTGCAACCATTGCAACTACCGGTTTTGGTGTGCGACGAATTTGAACTTGTAGATCTAAAACATTGAGACGTCCGATTCCTTTTTTAGCAAGTGAATCATCGCCAAGGTATCCATCATCTCCGCGAACACTGATATCGCCACCTGAACAGAATGCTTCTGTGCCTTCGCCCGTCAAAATGATTACACCGACTTCTTCATTGTCGCGAGCGAGTGAAAATGCAGATTGCAATTCAATAATTGTTTGTGGTCTAAATGCATTACGAACGGAGGGACGATTGATTGTTATTTTGGCGATTCCATCAC
>CAMDHH010000030.1 GCA_945898065.1 Bifidobacterium breve | reverse complement strand
GAATCTAACGCCGCTAGAGGGCTTTTCTTGGCGATGGTGTTGCGGACATCGCCGGAGAAATATTTCGCAAATGAGTTTGTCGGATACTTGTGTGTAAGAGATCCGGAACTGAGAAAACGATAAGCACACTACGCCCGTAGAAGTCTTGTGTTGGTACCGAAGGACCCGGGTTCGATTCCCGTCACCTCCACTAGTTTGTTTATTTGTATTTAATGCTGACCTGCTGGGCCATGTCCATCATTACCTTTGGAGCGGCCTCCGCCGATACCTTTGCCCTTCAAGTACTTACGTAAGTAAAAGTCGGGAAAGAATTCACGACGTATTGCAAAATAATTAGTAACGAGCCCAAAGATTCCAGCTGATTTTCCCAGAATTGGAATAGGTGCGAAAATCAATTGAGTACAGATAATTGTGCTCAAAAAAGCAATAATGAGAATTGGAATTCTACGAAGAATCTTCGCTAGCAATGTCTCACCTGGAATATAGGTAAGGACATATGCAATGGGTCCGCCAAGAAGTGCAATCATAAAAATAATTGCAACTACTGCTGCAAGTGATTCCATAGTTATAAACCTGTCCAATCATCATTCAAAATTGAGAAGAGAGCCATATCTGTAAAGCGACCATCGTCCTCTTTTACTTTAGATCTAATCACTCCCTCGAGTGTATAGCCCGAGGCAAGTAGCAATTTACGCGATGCAATATTGTCAATATTGACGTGGGCTTGGATTCGCTTGTATCCCATAGTGGTAAAGCCATAGTCAGTGAGTAGTTGGCAGGCTATTTTGCCTATGCCCATACCGCGCATCTCCTGAGTGATCCAATAACCAATCTCTGCGCTCTCATTTGCAATATCGAAGGAATGAAATGAGATAGGGCCGACAAACTTTGCATCCTCACCCACGCCTTTCTCCATAATCAATAAGAGTTCACTCTGGTTGAGAAATGATTGCGGCGCCTTCTCGCGGATAAAGAATTCTGCATGCGCCATCGTGTAATTCGCAGGAACAGTCGTAAATTTTGGAATAAGTGGATCTTGGCATGCTTGATAAATAGATTGAATGTCACTTTCGCGTGATGGGCGTAGCGTGATAAGTCCGTGCGAGAGTGTCGGAACCTCTGTTGGCCACCAAATCATTTGAGAAGTATTGCCTAACTAATAGATATTGAGAACCGCTGTACAGATATCTACTTCTCTTGAATAGTTGTTGGCGCTCCATGCACATTGAGGATTTCATCGGCAGATGAAGCCTTTGAATCTCCACCAAGTTTTGAGCCCTCACCACTGCGATTCAATGGCTTCTTTGGTGTGGCATCGTCACGGTAAATGGCAGGAATTGTTCCAAGCAAACCCTTTTGGAAATCTTCGAAGGCTTGGAGAACTTCTTGCTTTGTATTCATTACAAATGGCCCCATCCAAGCAACAGGTTCCTTGATTGGTTGGCCGCCAAGAATAAATAGTTCTAATTCTGGTGAGCGCGACTCTTGAACATTTGCTGCTCGCACAACGATTGTGTCACCTTCATCAAAGACAGTGAGTTGACCCATCTGCACAGCACGTGCTTCGTCACCAACAAAACCGTGTCCAGCTAATGTGTAAACAAGTGCGTTGTAATCACGGCGCCAAGGAAGTCGAAGTTCTGCTCCAGCAGTAACGGTTGCATGTACCAAAGTGATAGGTGTCTGTGTAGTACCTGGTCCTTGGTGACCATCTACCTCTCCAGCAATAATTCGAATGAGTGCGCCACCATCTGCTGAAGAAACTAGTGCGACATCTTTTGCTCGAACATCTTGGTATGCAGGAGGTGACCACTTTTTAGCAGCAGGAAGATTTACCCATAATTGAAAACCGTGAAACAAACCACCACTCATGACCAAATGCTCTGGGGGAGTTTCAATATGAAGTATTCCGGCGCCAGCAGTCATCCACTGAGTGTCACCATTTGTAATTGTTCCGCCGCCGCCATTGTTGTCATAGTGATCAAAAATTCCATCGATGATGTATGTGACAGTTTCAAAACCGCGGTGTGGATGCCACGGAGTTCCTTTTGGTTCACCCGGCGCGTATTCAACTTCGCCCATTTGATCTAAGTGAACGAAGGGATCGAGTTGTGCAATATCTACACCTGCAAATGCGCGACGAACTGGAAAGCCTTCACCTTCGAAACCTTGAGGCGCAGTTGTAATACTTTTTATACGGCGCGCGCGACTATCCGGTGCGCTACTCACGCGAGGCAAAATTGTTATATCGCTAACGGTTACTGCAGGCATTTCGGCTCTCCTTCGACTATGCCAAGAGTAATTGAACTTTCAACTACTTGCAATTCGAAAGGGCGTAGAGTAAAAAAAATCGACTAAAGGCGACTGTGCTCTTATCATTTCAGTCGCCGTAGTCGATTGTTTTGCTTTAGATCAAGCTTATAAAGCCTTCAGTGCTCCAACTACCTTAGTGAGCGACGCTTTCGCATCACCGAAGAGCAGCATGGTCTTTGGATCATAGAGAAGTTCATTCTCGATACCAGCAAAACCAGGACGCATCGAACGCTTCAAGAAAATTACATTTGCAGCATTTGAAACTTCAAGGATTGGCATTCCATAAATTGGGCAACCAGGTGAGTTCTTTGCTGCTGGATTCACAACGTCATTTGCGCCAATAACAATTGCAACATCAGTTTGCCCAAATGTTGGATTGACTTCATCCATTTCAAGCAATTGATCGTATGGAACATTTGCCTCAGCAAGAAGTACGTTCATATGTCCAGGCATACGTCCTGCAACTGGGTGAATTCCATATGCAACATCAATTCCTTTTGAGATCATCAAATCTGCGAGTTCGCGAACTGTGTGTTGGGCTTGTGCAACTGCAAGACCGAAACCAGGAACGATTACAACGCGGCGTGCATAGTTGAGCAAGATTGCAACATCATCTGGAGAACCTGAACGCACTGGGCGATCTTCTGCAGCTCCTGAAGTATCTTGTGGCTTTGCAGTAAATGCACCAAAGAGAGTTCCAAAGAGTGATCGTCCCATTGCCTCTGCCATCAAACGAGTCAAGATAGTTCCTGAAGCGCCGACAAGAGTTCCAGCAATAATCAAAAGGACTGAGTCGAGGACATATCCACTTGCAGCAACTGTTAGACCAGTAAATGCATTGAGGAGTGAGATAACGATCGGTACATCTGCTCCGCCCACTGGTAGAACGAAGAGCACACCAAAGAGAAGGGAGAGACCGGCAAGTATTAATAGTGGTGTTGTTCCAAGAGCAGTTACAATCCATATCGCTACGCCTAACACCGCGACGAGTGTGCCTGCAATGACAAAGCGCCCACCAGGAAATACAACTGGGCGTGTAGTCATAAGCTCTTGAAGCTTCATAAATGTAATGATGGAACCGCTAAATGAAACGCATCCGACAATGACAGTAAATACTGTAAAGATAACTTCAGCAGTCGTTGCTGTATCGCCTAAGTTTAGGTATTCAACGATTGCAACAAGTGCTGCTGCTCCACCGCCGACACCATTGAATAGTGCAACAAGTTGCGGCATTTGAGTCATCTGAACTTTGCGCGCTGCAGGAACGCCAATGAGCGTACCTACTGCAATTGCGCCAAGGATCCATCCCAAGTTATTGAGTGGGAGCGATGAACCCTCATTTGCGTAGAAGAAAACAACAAGTGTTGCGATAGTTGCACCAACTGCACCGATCTTATTTCCGCGGCGTGCAGTCTTTGGATGTGACAAACCTTTGAGCGCAAGAATAAAACAGATGCCTGCAAAGAGGCCAATGAGGTCATAAACAGTGCGGCTCATTATTTCTTACCTTTGAACATCTCAAGCATTCGATCTGTTACGACAAAGCCGCCGACCATGTTGATTGTTGCAAGCACGATTGCAGTAACGGCAAGCCCAAGTTCAAGATTTGTAGTGCTGTGGTCAGCAACGATAATTGCTCCGACCAAAATCACACCGTGAATTGCATTTGCTCCACTCATAAGAGGAGTGTGCAGAGTTGAGGAAACTTTGGATACAACTTCAAAACCGACGAATACCGCCAGCGTAAAGATGGAGATGATGGCAACTGCATTCATTACTTAGCTCCTCCTGAATTTCTGCGAGCACCAGCATGTGTTACTGCTGCACCATTGATAATTTCATCCTCAAAATTGAGGTCGAATGAGACCGGTGCACCATCTGCGCCAGCCTTAGTAAATAGAGTAAGTAGATTGACTACGTTGCGTGAATACAAGCTTGAAGCGTGGAAAGACAATTGACTTGGAACATCTTTCCCGCCCCAAATCTTTACTCCACCCGCCGTAGTAATAACTTCACCAGGCTTAGATCCTTCAACATTGCCCCCTGATTCAGCAGCTAAGTCAACAATGATTGTTCCAGGAGCCATCGAATCAACCATGGCCTGTGTCATCAAACGAGGAGCAGCGCGACCAGGAACTGCTGCAGTAGTAATGACTAAATGTGATTTAGCAATGTACGGTGTCAAAAGTTCGCGCTGTTTTGCTGCGCGCTCTTCCGTCATCTCGCGCGCGTAACCACCGGCACCTTCAAGTGCTTCAAGTTCTAGTTCAATAAATGTTGCACCCATTGACTTCACTTCATCAGCCGAAGATGGTCGCACGTCGTATGCAGAAACAACTGCGCCAAGTCGACGAGCAGTTGCAATTGCTTGCAATCCTGCAACGCCGGCCCCTAGTACAAGTACTTGAGCCGGAGTAACTGTTCCAGCGGCTGTCATAAGTAGTGGGAAGAAGCGCGGTGACATTTCTGCGCCAACGAGAACTGCGCGATAACCCGCACATAGTGCTTGTGAAGTCAGCGCATCCATTGACTGAGCACGCGAAATACGTGGAACGAGTTCAAGTGAGAAAGCTGTAACGCCTGCACTTGCTGCCGCTTCAATTGAATCGACTGCAGTGACAGGAGAGAGGAATGAAATAGTAATTGCACCTTTTTTCAACTTCGACATCTGTGCTGGTGTGAGTGGCTGCACTGATAGAACTACATCAGCATCGCTGAGCACCTCACCCTTAGCAATCGATGCACCTGCACTTACATAATCTGCATCAGTTGCTTGAGCATGGATGCCAGCACCTGATTCGATAAGAACATCGAGTCCAAGTCTGGTGAGTTTATTAATGATGTCTGGGACAAGCGCTACGCGCTTCTCTCCATCTCGAATTTCTAAAGGGACGGCTACTTGCATGCCCATAAGGTAGCGGTTACTTGCGAGTCAGGCTACTTCGAACCTGCTAATTCTCCGCGTGATAAGTGATACAAAAGAGCCTGAATCGTTGTGCGGCGATGGTATGCCTCACGCCAAATTACAGATCGTGGACCATCAATGACAGATGCAGAAACTTCCTCTCCGCGATGCGCTGGTAAACAATGCATGAATATTGAATCTTTTTCAGTGGCTGCCATCAAGGAATCAGTTACAGAAAAAGGAGATAGTGCTGCCACCTTCTCTTTTCTATCTGATTCTGAATCTCCCATAGACATCCACACATCTGTGTAGAGAACACTTGCACCGCGCGCTGCTTGATCTGCATCATGAATTACTTCGACTGTTCCACCACTCTTTTTTGCGATGCTTTTAGCAAGTTCAACATATTCTTTATTGGGTGCCCATTTTCCTTGCGGAGTTGCAGCAACAACATGGGCTCCCATGATTGCACCCATGACTAGCCAGGCATGAGCCATATTGTTTCCATCACCAAGATAAACAAACTTACGACCTGAAATATCTTTACCAAAAGTCTCGCGAATTGTTAGCCAATCTGCAAGTAATTGTGTTGGGTGATCATCATCAGTGAGCGCATTGATCACTGGAATCGATGCATGCAAACCAAGTTCATCAACTTCGCTTTGTGCAAAAGTTCTAATAATGAGTGCATCGCAATAGCCACTAATAATCTTTGCAGTATCTGCAATAGTTTCTCCACGGCCTAGTTGCAATTCATCACCACGAATAAATATTGGTGTTCCGCCCAAGTGGGCAACGGCGGTTTCAGAGGAGAGACGTGTACGAGTTGAAGGCTTTGTCATGTAGATAGCCACAGTTTTATGAGCAAGAGCGGTAGAGGCAGAGAGAGGCTTTGCCGCGAAATCACTTGCTGTTGCGAGCAGGAGTTCAACATCCTCGCGGGATAGATCTGCGGTGCGTAATAAGTCCTTCATTTAGCAATTCTACCTGCAGAAAGTGCATGCTCAAAGCAAGATTTGGCGGGTATCCTTGCTCCCATTATGGGAATCTTTAGGAAACTTGGAACTCAAGGCGATACTGATACAGATTTATTGACTCGCCCAGAGCTTGTTGAAGATGATGGCAATCATGATCGATTTTCACATTATGTGAAGAAAGAAAAAATTGTTGAATCTGCAGTTACTGGAAAAGCGGTAAAAGCATTGTGTGGAAAGAAATGGATTCCATCACGCGATCCCGAAAAATATCCAATCTGCCCTACCTGTAAAGAGATTCACGCAGGATTGCGTCCAGCCCCAGAAGATAAATAGCACTAAGTAGATATCACATAGCACGCCATCGATTGTGTGGCGTGGTCTAAGGATTTTCTAAGGCCCACCCGATACTCTAAAAATCCTAATGAATATGAAGAGAAGAAATGTATCCCGGCTGAGAACGGTTCTTGTCACGACCATATTTCTATCTATATTCACACCACATTCAAATAGCGCGGATTCTCCTACCCCGCAGCCACGAGAAATACTCTCAGGTTGGATTCCATATTATTCAGTGAAAACCGTCATGCCATTTGTAAAGAAAATTCCAGTTGTAGGACGAAGCGAAAGTGCGACTGCTGGAATTTGCGATGCAAGTCAATATGGAGTGGCTGAGAATGAAAGTCTTACCGCCTCATATCTTTTTACTAATAGCGATCTAATAAAAGAGGTAAATCCTTTTTGGTTTAGCCTCAAAAGTGCTACCTCTATCCGTAATGAATATGTATCTGGTAATCCTTCGTGGCCAATGGCAACAACAACGTGTTTGATGAAGCGCGCTGGAGTTTCAGTAGTTCCGACAATTACAGATGGAACTGCGAAGTTAGTGCTCTCTGGATTATTGGCAAACCCTAGGACTAGGACTCAAGTTGTAGAAAGCATTGCAACATTAGTGAATGCAAATAATTTTGATGGAATAGATTTAGATTTCGAAGGGTTTGCCTTCGTTGATGGGAATAAAACATGGGCGAAGACTGCACCATTCTGGGTTGCATTCGTAAAAGAATTAAGTACGAAATTGCGTTCCAACGGCAAAGTTCTATCTGTAACTACTCCGGTACTTTTTGATCCCTCCCAAAAAAGTAAGGGGTACACGGTCTTTGCATGGGCTGCTATCGCAAACGATATTGATCGCTTGCGAATCATGACCTATGACTATTCTGTTGCTAAACCTGGACCGATTGGCCCGCTCGAATGGACAGAGCATTCGGTAAAATATGCAGTGAGCGTCATGGCTTCATCTAAAGTTTTTGTGGGACTCCCTGGTTATGGGCGTGATTGGATCACAAAGATAGTTGGATCCTGCCCAACATCTGCTCCTGTTGGAACAAAATTAGGAGCAAAGGCTGCAACTTTCAAAATGAATTATGCAAGCGCTAAAGCAGTCATCGATAAGGCGACTCCACTATTTGATACAAAGACTGCCGAAGCAACCTATTCATATACTCAAATATATAACGGAGAAAATACAAAGGGGCTGGCAACTTCGTGCACCGTCTCGCGAACAGTGTGGTTTCAAAATAGCCAGTCCTATGCAGTTCGTGCTGCACTTGTTGAGAAATATAAACTTGGAGGGGTCGCGCTGTGGACGTTAGGTATGGAAGACGTTTCGGCAACGCAAGCAATCCGGAGTGCTGCAATGTCTTTTGCCCCAGAGAAAATAACAAGCACAATTTCGGTAGATAAGAATGAAATTTCATATGGTCAACAATTTATCCTCTCTGGTGCAATCAATGGTGAGAACAAGGTTGGAAAGAGTGGCGTTCCTGTCATCGTTGAGCAGAGAAAATCAGATCAGCAACCGTGGAGAAAGCTAGCCGATCTCGTTACTTCAGCAGATGGAACCTTTTCATTACCGCTAACTTTTGCATCGCTCACATATTTACAGGCACGAACTGAGGGCACATGGGAAATAAGTGCTTCGGTGAGTAATCAAAGTTTCGTGCAAGTGCGCCCACGTCTCTCCCTCAATGCTCCTGCAGTAATTCTTGTAGGAAAAGATAATCTGATTTCTGGAAGCGTGTTTCCTAGAAAAACTGGTGTCACAGTTCAACTACAAAGGTGGAGTCAAGAAAAGTGGCAAAATGTCTCTGTGGTTCTCTCTACTGATGCTCAGGGTAATTTTGAACTCTCTCTTACAGAGAGTAAACGAGGTGTGTTTTCCTACCGCATCCTCTATTTCCTTGAAGGAGAGACGATTGAAAATAGATCTAATGAATTTTCGATTGTTGTGAGATAAAAATGGTAAAAACAAAATCAAAGATTGAGGAAGAGATTCAAGCCATCTTCAACTCTGATAAGCCGTGGGTCACAATAGTTTGGGATGATCCCGTAAATTTAATGACATATGTGACCTATGTATTTATGGAACTTTTTGGCTATCCCAAAGAGCGTGCCACTGAATTGATGCTCAAAGTCCACAATGATGGCAAAGCGATAGTCTCAACGGGTAGTCGTGAAGAGATGGAGCATGATGTTGCCAGGCTTCATGAATTTGGATTATGGGCGACGCTGCAACGCGGAGATCAAGCACTATGAATGAAGAATCAGGGTTTACGCGCCACGGAAATAATGCATTTATCGCACAGTTCTCTGAGTCAGAGCGAGAAGTTCTTATAAATTTAGCAGGACAAATTATTGAACTACTGAGTGAGCGTGCCGACCATGGCGATGAGGATCCACTTGCTGCCATGGTTGGAATTACAACTCATGATTCTCCACCAGATGATGATGTCTTACTTCGACTTCTACCCAATGCATATGCTGACGGAGTAGATGCTGCTGAATTTCGTCGTTACACAGAATCAGTTCTGAGAAATAAAAAGAAAGCTCACGCCATGTCGATGAGAGTTTTACTCAAGAGTGCACAAGATGGTGGCATTGAATTAGACCACGACAATGCACTTGCATGGCTAGGTGCGATAAATGATATTCGATTAGCTCTAGGAGTTCGACTAAATGTACAAGAGCGCTCTCATGATGAACTCGAACTACTTGCACCTGATGATCCGCTGCGGGGTGTATATGCTGTTTACAGTTGGCTAGGTTGGTTGCAGGAAAGTTTGTTACAAGCGCTCATGGATGATTCACCAAATGAAGTCAATTGATTCGCTAGTCTTATCTCCCTTATGACACTCAAAATTTCACAGGCACACATCGACGCCATATTTGAACAATCGCGTTTGGAGTATCCAGATGAGGCCTGCGGCGTAATTCTTGGCTCACTCGGTAAAGATCATGCATTTCGTTTGAAGCCGATGATTAATGCAGCGCATTCGCCAACTTTTTATGAGTTTGATCCAAAGGATCTGCTCTCTCTTTATCGAGAGATTGATGATAATGATGAAGAGATAGTCGTTATTTATCACTCCCATACCGAGACTGAGGCTTACCCATCACGGACCGATATCGCATATGCAGGAGAGCCCGGAGCGCATTATGTGCTGGTCTCCACACGCGAAGAGATTGCACCTGCGACGGAATTTCGTTCATATCGCATTATTGATGGCGTCGTGACTGAAGAAGAAGTTTCAATTTCCGAATAACTCTCTTTACGGCAATAATTAGCCCATGACTACAGCAATCGAAGTTCGTATTCCAACAATTTTGCGCCCCTTTACAAAGGAGCAAAAAGTAGTTGCTGCAAGCGGGGAAACACTCAGTGCTGTTATTGCTGATTTAGATGTGCAATACCCAGGCATCGGCGAAAGACTCTTGGAAAATGGCGCATTGCGTCGATTCATTAACTTGTATGTCAATGATGAAGATGTTCGTTTTCTTGGTGGACTCGAAGCACCAGTAAAAAATGGTGACTCAATCACAATTCTTCCAGCGGTTGCTGGCGGCTAAGTAAGGTCTGTCATTGGCGCGCTTTGATTCCCTAGAAAGTTCCGTGGGCAAGACTCCTCTTATCGGTCTGCCGCGTCTATCTCCAGCGCCCAATGTTCGCTTGTGGGCGAAGATGGAAGACCGAAATCCCACTGGCTCGATTAAAGATCGCACTGCAATCGCAATGATTGATGCAGCAGAGCGAGATGGACTCCTCAAGCCGGGTGCAACTATTTTGGAACCAACCAGTGGCAACACTGGAATTTCACTTGCCATGGTCTCTCAAGTCCGCGGATACAAATTGATTTGTGTGATGCCAGAGAATACGAGTCCAGAGCGCCGACAACTACTTGAGATGTGGGGCGCGACAATTATTTCATCAGCTGCAGCTGGTGGTTCAAACGAGGCAGTACGTGTAGCAAAAGATCTTGCAGCAAAAAATCCTGAATGGGTATTTCTATATCAATATGGAAATCCTGCTAACACATTGGCCCATTACGAAGGCACGGGACCTGAAATATTTGCTGATTTGCCTACAGTTACACATTTTGTTGCAGGCCTTGGTACAACTGGAACTCTGATGGGTGCTGGCCGATTCTTGCGCGAAAAGAATCCAAATATCGCAATCATTGCTGCAGAGCCGCGCTATGGCGAAGTTGTTTATGGTCTACGAAATATTGATGAAGGATTTGTTCCTGAACTCTATGATGCTTCAATTCTTACACGTAGATTCTCAGTTGGCGCAGAAGATTCAGTTCGAAGAGTTCGCGAACTATTAGAGGTAGAAGGAATCTTTTCTGGAATTTCAACTGGTGCAATTTTGCATGCAGCACTTGCAATGGGCAAAGAGGCGATAGAGCAAGGAAAAGATGCTGATATTGCCTTTATAGTCTGCGATGCAGGATGGAAATACTTATCAACTGGGATTTATGGCAGTGTGCAGGCAGAAAAATCAATCGATCAGGCTACGCAAGGGCTAGACGATCAACTCTGGGCATAAAGTCACAGGGTAGGCTTAGCAGTGTGAGCAACGCACCTATTGGAATATTCGATTCCGGCGTCGGGGGTTTGACTGTTGCGCGAGCCATATTAGATCAGTTACCTAATGAATCAACACTTTATATTGGCGATACAGCGCGCGGACCATATGGTCCGAGACCACTTGCTGAAGTTAGAACTTTTGCACTCGAGACTTTAGATTTCTTAGTAGATCAAGGTGTAAAAGCGATTGTAATTGCTTGTAATACAGCAAGTGCTGCAATGCTTCGTGATGCACGTGAACGGTATTCAATTCCTGTTATCGAAGTTATTCAACCAGCAGTTCGTAGAGCGGTTGCGGCAACGCGCACTGGTCAAATTGGAGTCATTGGAACAAGTACAACTATTGATTCGAGAGCTTACGCAGATGCTTTTGCAGCCGCCCCGCAGCTAAACATTACCTCCATTGCATGCCCTCTATTTGTTGAGTTTGTTGAACGTGGTGAAACTTCTGGCGAAGAGATTACAAAGATTGCTCGCCAATATTTAGAACCAGTCATGAAAGCCAATATTGACACCCTTGTTTTAGGTTGTACCCACTACCCGCTTCTTACAGGTGTGATCTCCTACGTTATAGGAAATAACGTTTCACTAGTTTCGAGTGCTGAGGAAACAGCAAAAGATTTATATAGAGTTTTAGTTGAAAATTCATTACTACGCGTTCCTCAGAGCGCGCCTGCCACACACCGGTTCTTGGCTACAGGAGATGCAAAGGCATTTGAGCGACTAGCAAGGCGATTCTTGGGGCCAGAAGTTACACATGTAGAACATCATGAGAACTAAGGAGAGAAAATAATGGCACGCAATGATGGTAGAGATGTAAAAGATTTGCGTGACATTAAGTTCACCCGCAATTGGTTAGAACATGCCGAGGGTTCAGTCCTTGTTGAATTCGGAAAGACTCGCGTTCTATGCGTCGCATCTTTTTCACCTGGGGTTCCGCGCTGGCTAAAAGATTCTGGAAAAGGATGGGTGACATCTGAGTATTCAATGTTGCCTCGTGCAACTCATACTCGCTCTGATCGTGAAAGCGTCAAAGGTAAATTAGGTGGACGTACGCAGGAGATTTCACGTTTAGTGGGACGTTCCTTGCGCGCGATTGTGAACATGCAAGAACTTGGTGAGAACACAATTGTAATTGACTGTGATGTTTTACAAGCAGATGGTGGAACTCGAACAGCAGCGATCACGGGTGCCTATGTTGCACTTGCAGATGCGATTGCGTGGGCGAAAAAAGAGGGACACATAAAAGCCAGCGCAAACCCACTCAGTGATTCAGTAGCAGCCGTAAGTGTCGGAATTATTGGTGGTGTGCCAATGCTCGACCTTTGCTATGAAGAAGATGTTCGAGCAGATACAGATATGAATGTAGTTTGCAGCGGCGATGGTCGTTTCATTGAGGTCCAAGGGACAGCGGAGGGAACCCCCTTTGATCGTGATCTCCTTGATCAATTACTCAATCTCGCTGTAACAGGGTGCAAGGATCTAACACAGCTTCAACATCGCGCACTTTCGAAGTAAGTTTTATTCGTGTCACAACGATTAGTACTTGCAACTCGTAATCAAGGAAAGATTATTGAATTACGCAGAATTCTTGATGCGATATCACAGGGAACTATTGAATTAGTAAGCGTTGATCAGTACCCAGATATACCTGATGTCGAGGAAACAGGCTCGACTTTTGAGGAAAATGCACTTTTGAAAGCGGTAGCAATTTCTAATGCAACTGGTTTACCTGCGATTGCAGATGATTCGGGCCTCTGCGTTGATGCACTTGGCGGCGCTCCGGGAATTTTCTCTGCACGCTATGCAGGTAAACATGGCGATGACAATGCAAACCTCAATAAAGTTTTAGTTGAACTCCAAGGCGTAGAAGATACAAAGCGTTCTGCGCACTTCACATGCGTTACGGCATTAGTAATGCCAGATGGCCGTAAGGTTACGAAAACGGGGGAGTTTCATGGCTTTATCGCTCATGTACCAGTGGGAGAACATGGTTTTGGTTATGACCCAATTTTCATACCGCAGGGCTCGAGTATTACTTCTGCTCAAATGAGCCCGCACGAGAAGGATTTACGCAGCCACCGAGGAATATCACTCCGTGCCATCGCACCACATGTGATCGAATTGCTGGGGACGCTGGGGTAACCTTGGGCTATAACGATGACTAAACCGTTGTCGCATCGCAACCTCAAGGAGTAAACGTGGCTGTAAAGAAATCAACAACAAAGAGG
>CAMDHH010000029.1 GCA_945898065.1 Bifidobacterium breve | reverse complement strand
TTGAAGGTTCTGGAAAATGTATTGAAGAGTTTGAGGCTTTAGAGAAGGTCTTGATCTCCGAACCACGTCGATAGGAAATAAGAGATGCGTTATGGCGGAGGCAATCGCTCGCGCCTACTTCTTATTATTCTTATTGTCTCCTCGCTCTTTCTCATCACATTAGATTTGCGCGGAGTACAAGTACTCGATGGCCTGCGAACTAGTAGCCAGACTGTCTTGTCGCCATTTCAACGGGCTGGAAATACTGTTGCATCTCCATTCAAGAATTTCTTCTCAGATATAACCCACCTTGGCCGCACGCGCAAACAATTAGAACAACTTCGTGCTGAAAATTACAATTTACGTACAAAACTAATCAATCGTGAGAATGCCGATGCTCAACTAAAACAATACAAATCAATGTTAGATCTTGCAGGCACTGGAGATTACAAAATTTTGAGTGCAAAAGCTATTTCACAAGGATCAAGTCAATCTTTTAGTCAGACGCTCACCATCGATGTGGGATCAAATTCTGGAATTCGTCGAAATATGACAGTTATCTGTGAATCAGGATTAGCAGGAGTTGTAAAAGAGGTTTATCCAAACTCTGCATTAATTCTTTTAGCCTCTGATCCATCATTCAGAATTGGTGTAAGAATTGCTGGTACGCAACAGATTGGAATCCTTTCAGGCCAAGGTTCTCGAAAAGCGGTACTCCAGCTCATTGATAATCAGACCACGCTACGCGTTGGAGATGTATTACTTGCTCGCGGAAGTCAACGAAATCGTCCCTTTGTTCCAGGAGTACCAGTTGGAACTGTGATTGCTGTCGATAACTCTGCAGGCGCCGTTGCACAGAGCGCATCTGTAAAGTTTTATACAAACTTTTCAGCACTCGGCGTAGTAGCAGTTGTTGTAGGTGCACCAAAGATGGATCCACGTGACGCACTAGTTCCAGTAAAACCTCGCCCAACACCTTTGCCTACGATCACAGTTCTTGTTACGCCATCACCTAGTCCTTCACCTACCAAATGATCACGCGCCAACTTTCATTTTCAGCTCTTATATTTCTATTTATTTATACCATTCAAGAATCATTTATAAATCAAGTTCGACTCCCAGGTGGCGGTTTCTCTATCTTTCTAATTTTTGCCTTGGTCTGGTCAGCGCTGAGCACACCAGAGGTAGGTGCTGTTACTGGATTTAGTGCCGGTTTCCTCATAGACCTCTCACCAAGTTCCTCAGGTCCAGTTGGACAATGGACTCTTATCTTGATTCTTACCTGTTTTGGAATCGCATTCCTAGGATTCGGTGATGATAAATCACGTGGGAATCCAATCACGATAGTTTTTCTTGTAGTCGCAGGTGTTTTCCTTGCTGAAGTTTCGTTCTTGATTACAGGAGTACTACTAGGTGTAAACCTCGGCTCCTTTACTCAGATTTTGATAATCCTTTTCGGTATGTCTATCTGGACACTACTTATTACTCCTTTCACACTTCCCGTATTTTCTCGGTTGCATGCCCTTACATTTGATACGGCTTCAAGAATATGAATCAACGTTCGCGCCTTAGTTTATTAGTTGTTCAGATTCTTATAATTTCTCTCATGGTTGCACTCTTTGGCAGACTATTTTATTTACAAATTGCTGCAGGACCAAAGTATCGAGAGGCAGCACTGAGTATTCAAAGTCGCGATGTAATAAATCCAGCGACCCGCGGTCTTATCGTCGATTCTTCTGGAGTTCCATTGGCTCTCAATAAAGTCGGATTAGCAATCACAATTGATCGAATAACAATTGATAAACAGCCAGATAAAGGCGTTTCTGTAATGAAATCGTTAGCACTCTTATTGGGCCTGAACTACAGCGATATTTTTCAAGAAACTCGTTTGTGTGGAGAATTACCAAAGGGCAAGAAAGCAGGATGTTGGACTGGCTCGCGTTATCAACCTATTCCAATTACTAAGCAGGCAGATCCAGATATCGCACTTCAAATCGTTGAGAACTCTGACAAATATCCGGGCGTTGATGCAACACCTATTGCTATTAGAAATTATCCAGGCTTCGAAAGCGTCAATGGTGCCCATGTATTGGGCTATGTCGGACCAATGACTGAAGAGAATTTATCTAATTCAGAAGGTATCAAGTATTTTCGAAGTGAATCAATTGGAAAATCTGGATTAGAGATTCAATATGACTATTACTTACGTGGAACACCTGGCATAAGAACTGTGATTGTTGATCGCAAAGAATCTATAACCAGAGTAAGCCAGAATACTAAATCATCACCCGGTGACCATTTAGTCACTAATTTAGATATTCGACTTCAGGCATCGGCTGAGAGCGCGCTAGCTGATGCTGTACGAAGAGCCCGTGGATCAGGATTCAAAGCCGATTCAGGTGCGGCAGTTGTCATGGATGTTCGCAATGGACGTGTTCTCGCAATTGCTTCTTATCCAACCTATGACCCAAATGCATGGGAAAAAGGATTGACTGTAAAACAAGCAAATGATTTATTTAGTGAGAAGACTGGCGTTCCAGCACTCTCTCGCGCACTGCAAGGTTTATTTGCACCAGCCTCTACATTCAAAGCGGTATCCACCGTTGCAGCAGCTAATGCTGGTTATGACTTGAACGCATCTTATGACTGCCCATCACAAGTAGAAGTTGGTACACGTGCTTTCCAAAACTTTGAAAGCAAAGCACAGGGCAAAATGTCTTTGAAAAAAGCGATAGCAGTCTCATGCGACACAATCTGGTATCGAATTGCATTTGATGAATGGCTACGCGATGGTGGATTGAGGCCAAAAGCAGATTTGAATGATTATTTCTATAATGCTGCCCGGGGATTCCAAATAAATGTAAAGACGGGCATCGATCTTCCATCAGAATCTGCAGGGCGTTTAGCCGATCGCCAATGGCGTAAAGATTGGTATGAAAATAATAAGGATTTTTATTGCAACTATAAAGAGCGTGCCAGCAAGGGCCAGCAGACTCCATTCCTGTTGGAATTGGCTCGCGAAAACTGTATCGATGGTGACAAGATTCGCGCAGGAGATGCAGTCAACTTCTCTATTGGTCAGGGAGATACCGTAATCACGCCACTAAAATTGGCACAGATGTATTCAGCGATTGCTAATGGTGGAACTATTTGGCAGGCGTTAGTCGGCAAAGCAATTGTCAAAACTGATGGCACGGTAGTAAAGGCAATGACTCCTGAAAAACTTGGCACAATTCCTGCTACATCGCAGACGCTAAAATTTCTACAAGGAGCACTTCGTGAAGTGGTAACTAGTGGAACAGCGGCAGGTGCTTTCTCAGGTTTTCCGATTTCGGTAAGTGGCAAGACAGGAACAGCGCAGGTTTTTGGAAGAAATCTTAATGGAAGCCAGAAAGACGATACTTCGTGGTTTGCATCCTATGCGCCAAGTGAGAAACCTCGATATGCAGTAGTCATGATGGTTAGCCAAGGTGGGTATGGATCATCAACGAGTGGCGTCGGCGTTCGTAAAATTTATGAGACGCTCTTTGGTGTAAATGGTTCTAAAGTAATTCCTGGCCTTGCTTTGTTCGCAGAAGGTAAACCACCGACTAAACTTCCAAAGATTTCTCCTGCTACTAAAGTAAAGAAGGCCCCATGAGTTCAATTGCAGAGCGCCAAAAATTTAGGCGAGCATCACGGGCATCGCTCTTTACGGGTTTTGATCCGATACTCACTGGCGCAATCGTTCTATTACTGGCAATTGGAACGGCGCTTGTCTATGCAGCTACTCGTGATTGGTATGCAGCAAATAATTTAGATCCGGAATATTATTTGAAGCGCCACAGTATCAATATTGCAATTGGCTCCCTTCTTGCATGGGGCACGACAGTGATTGATTATCGACTCTTGCGAGCATATACACCGATTGCATGGGGACTTGGCGTCATTGGACTTGCAGCAGTATTGATTCCGCAAATTGGTAGCGAAATCAATGGTGCACAGGCGTGGATTGCATTGCCGGGTGGCTTTCAAATTCAACCTGCAGAGCTTGCAAAGATATCTATTATTTTAGGAATCTCCATGATTCTCTCTGAGCGTGGTCATGATTCTGATGAACCAACTACTCGAGATATGTTGCAAGCACTCGCAGTTGCAGCAGTACCAATTGGTCTCATATTGGCGCAACCAGATATGGGAACAGTATTTATTATCTCCGCCTCCGTTTTAACAATCATTGCTGTATCTGGTTCACCCACACGCTGGGTTGTTGGATTATTAATCGTTGCAGTAATTGGTGGTTTTGCTGTCGCCAAGACAGGCGTGCTCAACGAATATCAAGTAAAGCGACTTCAATCATTCGTTGATCCCAATGCCGATACGCAAGGAACTGGATATCAACTGCGTCAAGCACGCATAACTGTTGGTTCTGGTGGGCTAATAGGAACTGGTTTATTCAATGGTCCACAAACAAATGGACGATTTGTTCCCGAACAACAGACTGACTTCATATTCACTGTTGCAGGTGAGGAGTTAGGTTTCTTGGGCAGTGGTCTCATTATCTTGCTCTACATAATTATATTAATGCGTGCATTTTCTATTGCTCGAAGAACGAACGACCCCTTCGGGCGATTAGTTGGCACGGGTGTTATTGCATGGTTTGCATTTCAAATATTTGAAAATATTGGAATGACACTTGGTTTGATGCCGATGACAGGTGTTCCATTGCCATTTCTTTCCTATGGTGGATCAAGTATGTTCGCCAATTTGATTGGCTTTGGTCTACTTCAAAATATTCACGCAAAACAGCGCTAAAAGCTTTCTATCACGCTCATATTGGAGCGAAGTTGGGCTAATCGCGCACTATCTGCCATACTTACACCAGAGTTCAGCGCGGCTCGCGATCTTTCGCGAACAACGCCTAGCGCGAATTCACCACAGAAGATTTGCTTGAGAATTCAAGCCAGAGCGCGTTTACATAAACGCATAGAGGATTTGGTGCCATGGCTATTGAGCCAAAGTCACCGCGCAAGCGTGCGGTGAAGAAAAGTTCCAGTAAGAAATCAGAAACCCCTGACGTAGTTGTTGAAGAAGTGGCTCTTGCTGCGCCTTCAAAGCGAAAGTCAGCAGCGATTCCTGTTCCAGTCTTTCAAGCAGCCGATACGACGGTAAAACCTGCGCGCAAGAGTGCTGCAAAGAAGGTTGCTGCACCAGTTGTAGAAGCAGAAGTACCTGGCGAATCAGAGAGCGATGCGGAATCACGTAGCTCACGCAATCGCCGTCGCCGTCGTGGTGGCCGAGGTCGCAGAAAACCTGGTCAAGATGCTTCAACAGAGACAAATGAAGATTCAACACAAGAAGAAGGCGATGAAGAGAGTGCTGATGGCACAACACATCGTCGTCGCAGACGCCGTCGCGCAAGTGGCGAAGGTGTAACACCAGGGGAGACCATCGAAGAAGATGGCGTTGTAACTATTGTCAAAGTTCGCGAAGCTCGCGAACGTACCGAGCGTCCTGCTCGCCCAGATGTGCGCCGTGGTCGCCGCGATCGCGGAAGTAGAGATAACCAACGCGAATCACGCAGTGAATATAGAGAGCCTTATCGCAAGCGCGGAACAATCATCACAGATGGTGAATTCCTAGCCCGACGCGAAAGTGTTGATCGCGAAATGGTTGTTCGCCAAATTGCAGACCGTACGCAGATTGCAGTTATTGAAGATAATGTCATGGTTGAGCACTACGTCAACCGAAATACCAATCTTTCTTACGTCGGTAACGTTTACTTGGGCCGCGTACAAAACGTGCTTCCATCAATGGAGGCAGCATTCGTCGATATTGGTAAGGGACGCAACGCCGTTCTCTATGCCGGTGAAGTGAATTGGGATGCAGCAGGAATTTCTGAATCAGAGTCACGCAAGATTGAAACAGTTTTGAAGACTGGTCAATCCGTACTTGTTCAAGTTACTAAAGATCCAATCGGACAAAAGGGCGCTCGCCTTACAAGTCAGATTTCATTGCCAGGTCGCTATGTTGTTTACGTTCCAGGCGGTGGAATGAGTGGGATCAGTAAGCGCCTTCCAGAGGGAGAGCGCACTCGCCTCAAAGCGATTTTGAAAAACCTTATTCCTGAAAGCGCTGGCGTGATTGTTCGAACAGCTGCAGAAGGTGTAAGCGAAGAAGATCTCACTAATGATGTTGCTCGTTTGAAGGCACAATGGGATGACATCTTCCAAAAGTCTGAAAATCCAAATTTCCATGCACCAACTGCGCTCTATTCAGAGCCAGATCTTGCAGTGCGTGTTATTCGCGATATTTTCAATGAAGATTTCCGCAAACTCACTGTTCAAGGAAATGATGCATGGGATGAGATCACAAATTATCTTGGCTTCATTGCACCAGAGCTCACTTCAAAGATTGAGAAGTACACAGGTACTGGGGATCTTTTCACTGAGTATCGCGTTGAAGAACAATTAGCGAAAGCATTTGATCGTAAGGTGTATCTGCCTTCAGGTGGTTCCTTAGTTATTGATCGCACGGAAGCGATGATTGTTATCGATGTAAATACAGGAAAGTTCATCGGTAAAGGTGGAAACCTTGAGCAGACAGTTACCAAGAACAACTTAGAAGCGGCAGAAGAAATCGCACGCCAACTACGACTTCGCGACTTAGGTGGAATTGTTGTTATCGACTTCATTGATATGATTTTGGAATCTAACCGCGAAATGGTTCTACGTAGACTCGTTGAAGCATTGGGTCGCGATCGCACTAAGCACCAAGTTGCAGAAGTAACATCACTGGGACTTGTTCAGATGACACGCAAGCGCGTTGGACAGGGACTCATTGAAGCCTTCTCAACAACATGTGATTCATGCGCTGGACGCGGAATTCATATTCATATGGAGCCAGTAAAGATAAAGGCGCCAGCACCACAACTCGATGTTCCTTCATCACAACATGAAGATGCAGAAGAGAGCGATGCCACAGAACATGAATTTCATGAAAGTGTGAATGTTGCTGAGGTAAAAGCAGAGCCTGAAAAGGGTGGACGACGACGTCGCCGCGCCTCAAGTTCTGGCGTGATTACCCCCGGATCCTAGATTTGACCCATGGGTGCGGGACTCCGTACCCTTAGCCTCTGCCCGAGGGAGCTAGCAATAGAAGCCCTCGCGCCTAAGCATAAGAAATGAACTGGAGCACTACGTGTACGCAATCGTGAAAGCTGGCGGACGCCAGGAGAAAGTCGCCGTTGGCGATACTGTCGTTGTTGATCGCATCGACGGCGCTGCAGGTTCGACTGTTTCATTTGCTGCCGTATTGGTAGTAGATGGTGCGAACGTAACTTCAGATCCAAAGATTCTCTCTGGCGTAAAGGTCACTGCAGAAGTTATTGATGAAATTAAGGGACCTAAGGTCGACATCCTTCGTTATATGAATAAGACAGGATTTCGTCGTCGTCAAGGTTTTCGTTCACAACACACGCGTGTAAAAATCACAGCCATCAACGGCTTGAAGTAAGGGGAGTAGACCATGGCAAGTAAGAAGGGTGTCTCCTCGACACGTAACGGTCGCGATTCAAATGCGCAGTACCTCGGTATCAAGCGCTTCGGTGGTCAAGTTGTCAACAGTGGCGAGATCTTGGTTCGCCAACGCGGAACACATTTTCACCCAGGTAAGAATGTTGGCCGCGGTAAAGACGACACACTATTTGCACTCGCTGCAGGTTCAGTTGAATTCGGTCGCGCTCGCGGACGTAACGTTGTAAATGTGGTTCCAGTAGCTTAATAAACGGTTCTCAAGAAGAGCGGGCCGCATATATGTGCGGCTCGCTTTTTTATTTCAAGGAGTAGAAGGGAGTTTTCGTGGCAACATTTGTTGATCGCGTGACTCTCTATGCCACCGCAGGAAAAGGTGGAGATGGTTGTGTCTCTGTAAAGCGCGAAAAATTCAAGCCACTTGGCGGACCAGATGGCGGTAACGGTGGTCGTGGTGGCGACATTATTTTAGTTGTCGATCCAAATGTGACAACGCTTCTTGATTTCCACCATTCGCCACATCGCAAAGCAACATCTGGTCATCAAGGCTATGGCGATCGCAAAGATGGTTATAGCGGTGAAGATTTAATACTAGGTGTTCCAAATGGAACTGTTATCTATGATCAAGCGGGAATTCAAATTGCTGACCTCATCGGTACAGGTACAACATTTGTTGCTGCCCAGGGTGGCTTTGGTGGACTTGGAAATTTAGCGCTCTCATCTTCTAAGCGCCGCGCACCAGGTTTTGCACTCCTTGGCGAACCAGGAGAAGAACGTATTTTGCAATTGGAATTGAAATCTGTTGCAGATATTGCTCTCGTTGGTTTCCCAAGTGCTGGAAAATCTTCACTCATCGCTGCAATCTCATCTGCGCGCCCAAAGATTGCTGACTATCCATTTACAACACTGATTCCAAATCTTGGCGTTGTCCAAGCAGGTGGAACTCGATTTACAGTCGCTGATGTTCCAGGACTTATTCCTGGTGCTAGCCAAGGAAAATGTTTAGGCCTTGAATTCCTTCGCCATGTTGAGCGCTGCGTTGCACTCGTACATGTTCTTGACTGTGGAACTCTAGAGACAGATCGAAATCCAGTTGCAGATCTTGAAGCAATTGAACTTGAGCTAAAGCAATACGGTGGTCTTGAAGATCGCACACGCATTATTGCTCTCAATAAAATTGATATTCCAGATGGCGCTGCAATGGCCGAAATGGTTGAGCAAACTCTTCGTGATAAAGGTTATGAAGTTTATGCAGTCTCTGCTGCAAGTCGAGCCGGTTTGCAAGAACTTACATATGCAATGGCGCGTCTCATTCAAAAAGAGCGTGCAGAAATGGCCGTGGAGGAGCGCACTCGAATTATTTTGCGTCCAACTCCAGTCGATGATTCAGGATTTACCGTCAAGGCAAATGAAGATGGTTCATTTACTGTGCGCGGAAATAAAGTTGTGCGCTGGGTTCGCCAAACTAATTTCAAGAATGCCGAAGCAATTGGCTATCTTGCAGATCGCCTTGCTCAATTAGGTGTTGAGAAAGATCTCTTCAAAAAAGGCGCTGTTGCAGGTAGTGAAGTTCGCATTGGAAGTGGAGACAATGAAGTTGTATTTGATTGGGAGCCAACAATTGAGGCAGGTGCTGAGCAACTAGCCGGCCACTTGCATCGTCGCGGTGAGGATTCTCGACTCGAGGGTTCATGGGGCGCTCCTATTCGCGAAGAAGAAGATGTATTGAGCGATGAAGAGATAGCAATGCAGTGGGAGTACAACGTGATTGACCCACATTCGCCTAAACTTGCGGAAGTCGCAAAGAATGAAACCGAGGATGGAGATGCAAAGTGAGCCGTGCAAGCATCACCTCTGCCAAGCGCATCGTGATCAAGATTGGCTCTTCATCTCTAACAGGTAGCGCGGGATCGCAATTAGATACCGAATCTGTCAATAAATTAGTGAGCGTTGTTGCTGCATGCAAAAAGCGTGGAGCCGAAGTTGTTGTTGTTTCATCAGGTGCAATTGCTGCAGGCCTTGCACCATTGGGATTGACGACGCGTCCACAAGATCTTGCAACGCAGCAAGCAGTTGCATCTGTTGGTCAAGGTCTACTAATCGCTCGATATACCGAGAGTTTTGCAAAGCATTCAATTGTTGCATCCCAGGTTTTACTCACTACTGAAGACATTGTTCGCCGTGCGCATTATCAAAATGCACAACGCACCTTGTATAAATTACTCTCACTCGGGGTTGTTCCAATTATCAACGAAAACGATAGCGTTGGAACGAAAGAGATTCGATTCGGTGATAACGATCGTCTTGCCGCTTTAGTTGCGATGCTTATCGATGCAGATTTGTTGGTTCTAATCTCGGATATAGATGCGCTCTATGACGCACCACCTTCACAGGCTGGCGCAAAAGCGATCCACGAAGTTACTTCAATTTCAGATATTGACTCTAAAACTATTGGCGGCGCAGGTACATCCGGAGTTGGTAGCGGGGGAATGGTTACAAAAATCGAAGCAGCGCGAATTGCAACTAGTGCTGGAATTGCGATGCTACTTACATCCCTCGAACAATCAGCTGAGAGCTTGGCGGGATCATCTCAAGGAACGCTTTTCCATGCAGAGTCGAAGAAAACTAATTCACGATTGCTCTGGTTAGCGCATGCAACAACTCCACGTGGTCGCTTAGTACTCGATGCTGGAGCAGTGAAAGCAATTATTGAACGCGGAGTCTCACTTTTACCTGCAGGAGTAACGGCAGTAGAAGGTGAATTTATTTCTGGTGATGCAATTGAACTTGTTGGCCCAGATATGAAAGTGATTGCTCGCGGTTTAGTGGCATTTGATTCGGAAGAAATTCCACAAATGTTGGGCCGTTCCACAAAGGAGCTAGCTGCTTCATTAGGTGTGGAATACGAACGCGAACTCGTACATCGCGATGATTTAGTGCTGTTATAAGGTGTCATGATGAGCGCTACGGAACTAATTCATAATCTTGCTGCACGCGCACGCATTGCTTCGCGCACTTTGAGCGTTGCCACCACGGCGCAGCGAAGAGAAGCACTTACCAATATTGCTGATGCTCTTATTAGTCGCAGCGCTGAAATTGTTGCTGCAAATGAAGAAGATATGAAGCGTGGACGCGAGAGCGGACTCAATTCTCAATTACTTGATCGACTTTCACTCACACCAGAGCGAGTCATTGGAATTGCTAACGGTGCCCGTAAAGTTTCAGAATTAGAAGATCCTTTGGGAATAGTCTTGCGCCAATCCACTTTGCCAAATGGACTCGGTCTCAAACAAATTACCGTGCCATTTGGAGTAATTGGCATGGTCTATGAAGCACGTCCAAATGTCACAGTCGATGCTGCAGTTATTTTGTTGATGTCTGGAAATGCTGCCCTACTTCGTGGATCTTCGAGTGCTGCCTCTAGTAATGCGATTTTGGTCGAAGTAATGAGAGGCGCTTTAGCAAAGACTGCAATTTCACAAGATGCTGTGCAACTCGTTTCATCGGAAGATCGCGAAACTGTAAAAGCTCTACTTCATGCCCGAGGCCAAGTTGATCTTGTGATTCCACGGGGGAGTGCATCTCTTATTCGCATGGTTGTCGATGATTCAACTGTGCCAACAATTGAAACTGGCGCAGGTGTGTGCCATGTCTATGTAGATGAATTTGCTGATTTATCAAAAGCGCTACCAATCCTTATAAATTCAAAGACACATCGCCCAAGTGTGTGTAATGCTGCTGAAACACTATTAGTTCATAAATCAGTTGCAGATAAGTTCCTACCAACAGCACTGAAAGCACTCAGCGATGCGGGAGTAATCTTGCATACAGATATCGCTTCCCAAAATATTGCAAAATCAACTGGTATTACTTGTTCTCTAGCAACGGAAGAGAACTGGAGTACAGAATATGGCGTGCTCGAAATGAATGTAGGAATAGTCGATTCACTCGATGCAGCAAGTGAGCACATCGCAAAATATGGAACACAACATACTGAAGCCATTGTTACCGAATCTGATGCCAGCGCTGCACGCTTTATCGCACTTAGTGATTGCGCTGCAGTAATGATCAATGCATCAACACGATTTACAGATGGAGAAGAGATGGGCTTTGGAGCCGAAATTGGTATCTCTAATCAAAAATTGCATGCCCGTGGCCCGATGGGACTTGAAGCAATGACGACAACTACCTGGATAGTCAGTGGAAATGGGCAGATTCGCAGTTAGAGCGCACTTTTATTAGACTCACCGACTATGAGCAGCCTTTCCCGCGATGAAGTAGCAAACCTTGCGCGCCTTGCTCGAATTGAAATGAGTGATGAAGAACTTGTCAGCCTTGCATCAGAGTTCACGGTAATTCTTGAGGCAGTTGCTCGTGTTCAAGAAGTAGCAAGCGCTGATGTTGCACCAACGTCACACCCGTTGCCACTACGAAATGTATTTCGCCCAGATGTAACAACACCATCTCTCACTCCTGAAGAAGCACTCTCAGGTGCTCCAGCAAGTGAAGAACAGCGTTTTCGCGTTCCACAAATTCTGGGAGAAGAAGCATGATTCGCTCTTCAGCCTCCGAAATGGCAAGTGCCCTTGCACAAGGGGAAATTACTTCTCTCGCTCTTACCCAATTACATTTAGACCGCATCGCATCCGTTGATAAAGATGTACATGCATTTCTGCACATTGATACTGAAGGCGCGCTGGCGCAAGCATCTGCAGTAGATGCAAAGCGCGCAAAGGGTGAAAAACTTTCACCACTAGCTGGCGTCCCACTTGCACTCAAAGATGTTTTAGCGCAAAAAGGCGTTCCAACAACGTGTGGTTCCAAAATATTAGAGGGATGGCGCCCACCATACGATTCAACTGTTGTTGCAAAGCTAAAGAAGAACGACATTGTTATTTTAGGTAAGACAAATATGGATGAATTCGCAATGGGATCTTCTACTGAGAATTCTGCATACGGTCCAACACATAACCCTTGGGATTTATCTCGCATACCTGGTGGTTCAGGTGGAGGCTCTGCTGCATCCCTTGCAGCATTTGAAGCACCACTTGCTATTGGTACGGATACAGGTGGATCTATTCGCCAACCAGCAGCAGTTACAGGAACAGTGGGAGTAAAGCCAACATACGGTGGAGTTTCACGTTATGGCCTAGTTGCATTCTCATCTTCATTAGATCAAGCAGGGCCATGTGCTCGTACTGTTTTGGATACAGCGCTATTGTACGAAGCAATCGCTGGCCATGATGCAAAAGATGCAACAAGTATTAATGCACCAGTTCCACAAGTCGTCGCTGCTGCAAAATCAGGTGATGTAAAGGGAATGAAGATTGGTGTTGTAAAGGAACTCAATGGCGATGGATATCAACCTGGTGTTCGTGCGCGCTTTGAAGAATCACTTGAGTTACTAGCAAAAGCTGGCGCTGAAATTGTTGAAGTTTCATGTCCTAACTTTGAATACGCACTTGCTGCTTATTACTTGATTGCACCATCTGAATGTTCATCTAACTTAGCTCGCTTTGATGCAATGCGTTATGGCTTACGTGTTGGCGATGTCAATGGTGCATCAGCTGAAGAAGTCATGAATTTGACTCGCGAAGTTGGATTTGGCCGTGAAGTAAAGCGCCGCATCATCCTTGGAACATATGCACTTTCATCTGGTTACTACGATGCATATTACGGAAGTGCACAAAAAGTTCGTACACTCATTACACAAGATTTCACGGCTGCATTTACAAAGGCAGATGTCCTCGTCTCACCAACGTGCCCAACAACAGCCTTCAAAATTGGCGAAAAAAGTAATGATCCACTCGCTATGTATCTCAATGACATTGCAACTATTCCCGTAAATATGGCTGGCATTGGCGGAATGTCATTGCCAAGTGGGCTGGCAGATGAAGATGGACTTCCAGTTGGCTTCCAGATCATGTCACCTGTCATGAAAGATGAGCGCATGTATTCAGTTGGCGCAGCACTTGAAGCAGCGCTTCTCAGCAAGTGGGGTGCACCAATACTTTCAAAGGTACCTGCACTCGGAGGCCGCGCATGAGTCTGACCTATGAAGATGTAATCGCTAAGTATGAACCAGTACTTGGTCTTGAAGTACACGTTGAACTCAACACAAATTCAAAGATGTTCTGCGGTTGCAGCACAATATTTGGAGCAGAGCCAAATACACAGACTTGTCCAGTTTGTTTGGCACTTCCTGGAGCGCTCCCAGTTGTGAATGAAAAGGCAATTGAATCAACAATCAAAATCGGTTTAGCTCTCAATTGTTCAATCGCACCATTTAGCCGCTTTGCACGTAAAAATTATTTCTATCCAGATATGCCAAAGAATTTCCAGATTTCACAATATGACGAGCCAATCTGCGTCAACGGGTATGTCGATGTTGAAATCGAAACTGATGAAGGACCTAAGAAATTCCGTGTAGAGGTAGAGCGCGTGCACATGGAAGAAGACACTGGTAAGTCATTACACGTTGGTGGTGCGACAGGGCGTATCCATGGTGCTGAGTATTCTTTACTTGATTACAACCGAGCAGGTATTCCATTGGTTGAAATCGTCACAAAGATTGTCCCTGGCACTGGCAAATATGCCCCAGAAGTTGCAAAGGCTTACGTTGCTGAATTGCGCGATATTTTGCGCTCCCTCGGAGTAAGCGATGTAAAGATGGAACAAGGTTCACTTCGCTGTGATGCAAATGTTTCTTTGCGCCTCATCGGTGCAGAAAAACTTGGAACACGCAGCGAGACAAAGAATGTGAACTCTCTTCGCTCAGTAGAGCGCGCTGTCCGTGGCGAAATGATTCGCCATGCAGAGCTACTCAATAAGGGGGAGCGCGT
>CAMDHH010000028.1 GCA_945898065.1 Bifidobacterium breve | reverse complement strand
ATAAAGTAGATGAAGATGGAAGACTAATTGCAAAGGATTTGCAGGTGTTACACAATCGCTGCGAGTGCTTTGAGCACCTGTTCACGCTTAGGAGTGCCCATTGCCCGGCCCACTTCAACGCCTGCACTATTCAAAAAAAGCGTTGTTGGAGTTGATCGAATATCTAGCTTTCGAACTAATTCCAAATGGGATTCGGCATCGATATGGGCATAGTGAATCTCGGGCATTGTTTCGACCATGTGCTCCAGCAAGACTTTCGTTGCCCGACATGGTGAACAAAAAGCCGATGAGAACTGCACCATCGTTGCCTTTGATCCCAGTGGGGTGCCAATGATTTGCGCTGTAAGGGTTGGGCCATGCAGGCTCTTCTTGGCCCGAAATTCACCGCGAGAGCGCTTGTACCAAATGCCAAAGGCTGTAGATGCGAGCAGCACAATCGCGATTGGAATCAATGATTTCACGAGAGTAGTCTCTACCACTTAGCGTAAAAAAGAAACTAGAAATTAGGAGGCGCGCATGTCACGAGTGTTGCTGCTTACTAATACTTCGGGTGCCAGCGCAGAAGTTCTCCCAGCCCTTGCTTTGCTGCAGCATCAAGTACGCATCATGCCCGCTGAGGCGAGCATTCTTGTTGATGCCCCCGATATGGATGTAGTTCTAGTTGATGCACGTCGCGAATTACCTGCAGCTAAATCACTAACAACTTTGCTTACCTCAACTGGACTTGGTTGTCCCGTCATTGCAATTGCAACTGAAGGTGCACTGAGCGCAGTAAGCGCCGACTGGGGAATCGATGATGTCATTCTCGATACAGCAGGACCTGCAGAAGTTGATGCACGTATTCGTATTGCAATTGGTCGCTACTTAGCTCTTATTACTTCAACTGATCCATCAACTGGTGAGATTCGCACGGGCGATGTTGTCATCGATGAAAATTCTTACACTGCGCGCATCAAGGGTCGCGCACTCGATCTAACTTTCAAAGAGTTTGAACTTCTCAAATACTTAGCGCAACATCCTGGTCGCGTTTTTTCTCGTGCACAGTTGCTGCAAGAAATTTGGGGCTATGACTATTTCGGTGGAACAAGAACTGTCGACGTTCACATCCGTCGTTTGCGTTCCAAGCTCGGTCCAGAGTTTGAATCAATAATTGGAACAGTACGCAATGTTGGATATCGCTTTACCTTGCCTAGTGCAGGCAAAGAGAGTCAGATCTCCGAGCGCGTGTAGTACTCATGCGCCATATCCTCAAGATTCATCGCTCACTTACAAGCGCTCTGCCAACACAAGAACACTCATTTGAAATCGTAACTTTCGATGCAGTAGTTCATAAAGAGAAATGGCTTGCACTCAATAACAAAATATTTGCACATCACCCAGACCAAGGTAATTGGGTCATGGAAGATCTAGAGAACCGTATGGCAGAGAATTGGTTTGATCCGAAGGGCTTTTTTCTTGCAGTAAAAAATGGCGCAATCATCGGCTGTTGCTGGACAAAGATTCATCACGATTTAGTAAATCAAGAGCCAGTCGGTGAGCTCTACGTAGTTGGCGTGCATCCCGACTATGCCCACCAAGGAATTGGCCGTGCACTATCTATTGCCGCTATCAATCATTTAGTAGCAACAGGCATCAAAGAATCAATGCTCTACGTCGATGCCGATAACGACAAGGGTTTAGCGCTCTACACATCCCTTGGCTTCAACTAACTAAACCTTTTTAAATCCCGTCGGGCACCTGGGAACCACCGCAGTTATTTTCTTAGTGACTTTACCTTTTGCGCAAGTGATTATTAATTTTTTGGTGTAATCAAAACGGTTGAACGATTTTCGCTGTATGTGTTACTCAAGGTGCAACAGGTTGGGGCTTGACACCCCGGCGCCGGTAACTAAAAGTCTTTTTCGACTTATTTATTTCTCTACTCCCTTTTTCTTTGTTGGGATATAACTAATCAATTTCATTCTTGTGGAATATTGATAATTGAGTAGAGTGCAACTCAGGTAATAAAATATTGAGAACAAATCTATTGCGATACTTTTGAATCTAGAATCATCTCTATATCCAGTTTTTAAATGTTGTGAAAGCTTCACTAAAGTTTTTATCGAATTCCTAGGGGTAAAGGGGGGTTCTTCGGGTGAAACCGGATCGGTAAATTTCGGGTGTTGAAATAGTTGAACCTCATCCTCTGGATTTCCCCACCTAAAGAAATGGGACTTTCCCCAAGTCCTTGAAATTTGCGCCCATTCGGTAGCCTCTTGAGGTACTGCTACCGATACACCCCTGGTAATCGCGTCTAGAATTTTCCCTGACGCATTGATGGATGGTTCATAAAGGATTATGAAATAGTCAAATGAGTCTACGTAGCTGGCATACTCGGACTCACCAATGTTTGAATCATCAAACTCAACGTTCGTGTACTTGCCAAACTCCTCATAAGTCACCAACCCAGATGTTATTGGGCCTTTTGGAATCACGAACGTGCAATCTCGACAAGACGACTGAAAGTAATGATGCAACTTCGAAGGATCAAAACCCCGAATATTTATCAGGGCTCTCGAATGTTTGTTAGCGACATCATTCCTAATCTTGAAATCAAATGATGAGGGTACAGGGAAAGGTTTGGTGCATATTCCCAATAGGTCTTGAACTTTGCCAGACATCAGATTAGTATCAAATGTGATAATAGCTTTTTGATCACTAGCTCTTGAAATAATTCGTAATGCTAAGCGGAAAAAATAAGATTTGTAGCCTTTCGAAAACAGCAATAGATCGTATTTTCCAGAGGAGAAGAAGTTACAAATAACGGTTGAATTTCCAGATTTTGCAGACAGGATGTTGAGAGTGATAAACCAAGATATGGACCCTTCAAACATATAGATAGTCTTACGCTGGGGAGTTAGTTTGGTTAATACCTCTGAAATTTCTCTCATTTTCCTGGGTGATATCGCAACATACTTTCTGAGAGTTGAGTTAGGGAGAATTTGATACATCCAATCCTGTTCAGGCATCTCCTTTAAGCCAAGATAGGTGAGATTAATGTTTTCTGTGGGTGCAATCCGCTTTAGCTCCATGTGGAAGGTGTTATGTCGCGGCATATGAGGAACAATCCGCCAAGGTCCAATACCGATTAAGCAAGGTGTGTTATTCGTGCCCACGACACAATCTTTACACACCCGACTGCGAAACTATACAATAATAGGACTATGAGGGTGGCAATTTCATTGGGGATTTTTAGGTGGTTAGACAAGCTCCTGAATAAGGGGAGACTCACGCACTTTTGGGGAAAATTTTTGTATGCTCGTGCATTTTCTCAATATGACCAAAGTTATGACTTGAGGATGCTGGGGAATTATAAAATTCATGACTCATTATTATCTGAAATTTCCGCGAGGCACGGTACAGACAAGGGTGGACCATTTTCTCCTGACGAAAACTACGCGCTTTTTTATCACACCTACACCGATTTTTACGAATTTCTGTTTTCTAATCGCAGGGATGAAATCTACCTAGTTTTCGAGTGTGGGATAGGTTCAAATGATCCTTCCGTAGTCGGAAACTTCCGTTTCTGGAATGAAAAAGTCTCTGAATTATTTTCGAATGGAGCAGTTCATAGTCCAGGCGGCTCGCTGCGGATGTGGGAAGAGTACTTTCCTCAGGCGAGAATTTACGGCGCGGATATTGATTCAAAATGCCTTTTTCAAGAAGGACGGATTTTATCTTTTCAAATGGACCAAACAGATCCTGCTTCAGTAAGAAACTACTGGGCACAGGTTGGCGAATCTTCATTTGATCTCATGGTTGATGACGGATTACATGAATTTCGTGCCGGTAAATGTCTATTTGAAAATTCATTCGATAAGTTAAAGGTGGGGGGGGTTTTATGTTATTGAAGATGTTGTCCTATCTGATTTAATTAGTTACAGAGATTATTTCAAAAATCAACCCGTAAATGTGTTTCAGTTTTCGATGCAGCGCACTAAATTAGGACTCCAGTCTATCAATCATAATTCCTTGGTTGTGATTCAAAAACTCTCATAGTCTCTCTATTAATCAGGCTGGAATTAATTTGCAATTCCATTGATGAAGCATTAATCCAGCACCACAACTCTATATGCCGAAGTGAATTCACCCAGATTTGCCCGCTGCAACGTTTTTGCATTCACTGACCAAGGATTGTCGGAACAGGTGACAAACTTTCAAAGTTTTCCACAGGCAAAATTTGTCAGATATTTCATGTACTATTTGACCAAAGCCCAAGAGAGATCCCTAGCGAAAGCTAAATCGCTTGGGCCTTCACAATTTAATAAAGGAATTGATTAGCACTGAGTGAGTTCGGCGCACATTGTTCTAAATGCAACAGTGTGATCGTCAACGTCTGCAGCTGTTGTAGCTGGTGACATCAGAGCCATATTGTGAAATGGCGTGATCAAGAAGCCATCGTTGAGCATTCGCAAGTGGATGTACTGCTCAAGTTCGAAATCGCCGGCATCTGATGCTTCGCGGCCAGTGCGTGGCGCACTCTTAGCAAAAAGATATTCACCGCGTGCACCTAAGCGATTACATGTCCATGGCAGATTGAATTCCTTGATTGCAGCATCCACACCATCAGACCAACGTGTGCCAAGTTCAATCATTCGCACGAAATTATCTTCAGTGAGAACATCAGTAAGTGTTGCTCGCATGGATGCAAGAGAGAGTGCATTTCCCGCAAGGGTTCCACCAATTCCACCAGTATCAATAATTTCAAGCTCTACTTTTGCGGCAATAAAGGCAGCAACTTCGCGAGTCATACCAAATGTTCCTGTTGGAATTCCGCCACCGATTGCTTTACCAATAGTTAGGAAATCTGGCTTGAGACCGAGATCTGCAGTCATTCCACCTGCGCCGACAGAGATTGTGTGCGTTTCATCAATAATAAGTAGAGCACCAAACTTCTTTGCAAGCTTTTCAACTGCATACAAATAACCCTCTTGCGGCAAGACAATTCCAACATTTGTCATTGCTGGTTCCATTAAGATTGCAGCAACATCGCCTTTGGCAAGGGCTGCTTCCATGCCTGCTAAATCATTGAATTCAACTACTCGCGTGGTTTGATCGAGTGAAACAGGTGCCCCAAGATTTCCTTCGCGAGCAACAGTATTTCCTGCATCATCTAGCGTTGCGAAAGTTTCATCGACGCTACCGTGATAACAACGATCAATGACAATAATCTTTGATTTTCCTGTAATCAAGCGGCAATAGCGTAAGACGTGACGGTTAGCATCAGTTGCTGAAACAGTGAATTGCCACAGTGGCAAACCAAAGCGACGAGATAATTCGCTAGAAACAATTGCGGCATCTGCAGTTGGCAGCATGGCAGTAATTCCGCGTCCTGCTTGTTCGCGAATAGCGGCAACAGTTGCATCAGGTGAATGGCCAGTCATCGAACCTGTATCGCCTAAACAAAAATCAATATAGTTATTTCCATCGACATCACTAAAGTGCGCGCCTTTAGCCTCTTTCACAAATACTGGATACGCCCCTGGCCACTTAGCCATCCATGACATTGGTACACCGCCAGGCATGACGCCTTTTGCTTCGGCAAACATCTTCCCGCTAACGGGATGCTGTTCGAGAAAGCGTGCATCTTCTTTAGTGCGCAGTGCAGCAAGTAGTTTGCGATCAATCATTTGAAAATAACCTGTCCCTATTCTTCGTTGAAGACGAAAAGTGCTTCTAAGTAATACTCTCCTGTAATGCCAAGGTTGGCAGCATCAGGTGGTGCTGTTTGTGGCTCGATACACATAAATTCTGGATCTTCTGTGTAGACAACCCACCACGGTGAATCTGATTCAACAGAGATTCGTGCAACATCTTCCCAAACAATTGAAGGTGTACCAATTATTCCAGTGAATGCATCAACCCATGGCTGCTCAATTGGCTTTACAAGAGGTAAAACATTGATGCCGTGTTCATCGCGTGCAAGCATTTGATGCGCAGTAAATTCAACTTCACCACTACCACCGCGATCTAAATCGCGCGGGAAACATGGATGAAAACCAAGCCATGCAGGTAAGTCGCAATCACCTGGGTCGTATTCAACAGACCAACGAATTGCATCATCGAGTACTTCAATTGTTTGTTCAACAGTTGCACCGCCATATGGTTTTGGAAGATGCAACATGGAACGCCCTGGGCCAATTTCTTGCCATGACGATGTTGGACCAAATCCATGAATTGCATGTGGTGGATCAAAGGTGGCAGGTAGTTGAAATTCTTGCCCTGCAGGATTTCTAATTATTCCATCGCGAATACGCCCAGCCCATGGAGCCATTGCATACCAACCCCAGTTCAGGTTTCCACCGCGAAATGGCATTGCAAATTCAATATCACGCCATTTGATTGATGCAATACGCGCACCTTGATCTAAATCAATAGCTACTTGAAATTCTGCATCATCAATGAATTGCATTTTTATCCCATCACTTCGAGTAGTTCATGTTTGCGCGGAGGTTGTGCACCTGCGCGAGAACATGTAATTGCTGCAGCCCTTGCCGCTAATTGCAATACACCTTTGAGCGTATCTCCTTCGAGTGCACTCACGCCACCTTTCGTGATGGCTTCAACAATAATTGCACCGACCGTATCTCCTGCACCAACGGTATCGACAACATCAACTTTGACACCATCTACTTCTACGCACGAATTAGCTGTGCAACCCATCAGACCATTGGCACCGCGAGTAATAACAACGAGTGCCACACCTTGTGAAATCCAGCGGTCGGCAACGCTTTGCTGACTCTGCCCTGGATATAGCCACGCAATGTCATCATCGCTGACTTTTACAACGGATGAAATCCCAACCCATTTTTCTACAGCCTGGCAATACTTTTCGCGATCTCCCATAACTGATGGACGAATGTTGGGATCAAAAACAATGGGAGCAAATTCTCCAACACCAACAGCCCATGTATATAAAACTGATGCTGCTGGTTCGATAACAGTTACTAGCGTGCCAATATGTAAAACACTTGGCTTCAATCTTTCAGGATCTGGTAACCACGATGTATTAAAATCAAAAGTGGCTGTGCCATCAATAAAAAATTCATAGGATGCGCTACCGCTAGCGGATAAAGTCACCGTTGCTGTACATGTTGGTTTATCGCTGCTCTTAGCTAACTTCAATCCAACGTTATCTCGCTCTAACTCTCTGCGTGCAGCAACTCCGTATGCATCCGTTGATATTCCATCGATAAATTCCACACTGTGTCCAAGTCGTGCTAGCGCC
Organism: Bifidobacterium breve; assembly: GCA_945898065.1. GTDB lineage: Bacteria > Actinomycetota > Actinomycetes > Nanopelagicales > Nanopelagicaceae > Planktophila. The sequence goes on along the minus strand of CAMDHH010000028.1, from coordinate 7,269 downwards.
TTTGCGGTATTTGCAGGACCCCCGCCAACAACATCTCCGGTTGGCAATTTATCAATTAGTACTTCACCGCAAACCCAAATACTCAATTAAGTTCGCCCTTGCGCGCTAAGTATTCAGCAATGACTTCAACGCCTAACAAATGATCTTGTACTTGTGGCAGACCACTAATCAATAACATTCCAACCATTCCGGCGCCTGTGACATTGAGTGGCAAACATCCACCGTGCACTGCATGCGTCTCCTCAGTCACACCGTGAGATTCATACCAATTGATACCTTGTTCTTCAGCTAAAATTCTTTCATACATTGTGGAATTACCAGTCAAAAGAGTGGCGCGTGCTTTTCGTGCAATCCAGCCATCATTTTCTGTATCCGAACCTGGTAATGAAATATGAAAAACAATCCACTCTTTCATTCGCACTTCAACTGCAATGCCAAGATTTCTATCACGGCCTAATGCAATCGCTATTTCACCAATCTCAACTGCTTCACCCAAAGTAAGTGATGGTAAGACCAATGTTTGTGCCTCAAGTGCTAATCCTTGGCTAGTAAAGCCACCCGTCGTTTCGACCATGTGCCAATCTTGCCCTACTCACCCTGAGCGCCTGTGAGCCTTCTCAGCGTTGGCAGGGGACGCGCTGACCATTGCCCACAATGAGTGCAACCTCCCATAAGGTTGGCATATGCGCGTATTCATCACTGGTGGGGCCGGTTTTATCGGCTCGCACTTAGCCGACGCCCTCGTGGCCCGTGGCGACGCTGTGACGATCCTGGACAACATGAGCACGGGCTCAGCCTCCAACATCGCTCACTTAGAGGGCACAATCGAAATCATCAAGGGCGATATCCGAGACGTTGCAACTGTTGAAAAAGCAATGGCTAATGCTGACCTCGTTCTCCATATGGCAGCCGCCCTTGGCGTGAACACAATTTTAGAATCCCCCATTGAATCTGTCTCAACAAATTTCACAGGTAGTGAAGTTGTTTTACAAGCTGCAACAAAACTTGGCAAGCGAATCGTTATTGCAAGTACCTCGGAGATTTATGGCAAGAACCCAAAGCAACCACTCAATGAATTAGATGATCGTGTAGTTGGCACTCCACAAAAAATTCGCTGGACTTACTCCGACGCCAAAGCGCTAGAGGAAGCAATTGCCCACGCCCTCTTTTTGACCAAAGGTTTGAAAGTAACAACTGTTCGCCTCTTCAACACAGTTGGCCCACGCCAAACTGGGCGCTACGGAATGGTTGTGCCGCGCTTTGTGCAATCAGCGCTTGCTGGCCAACCAATAACTATTTACGGCGATGGCACACAATCGCGCGTTTTCTGCCACGTTGCCGATGCTGTCAAAGCAATTCTCATTCTTGCAAGCGATGACAAAGCAATCGGCGAGGTTTATAACATTGGTGGAGTTGGCGAGACAACTATCAAACAACTAGCCGAAAAGATTATCGAGCGCACCAAGTCAACGTCGGTAATTACTTACACCGCCTACGACGACGCCTACCCTGCAGGATATGAAGATATGCAACGTCGCGTGCCTGATACAACAAAGATCAAGAACGCGATTGGTTGGAGCCCAGCACATACTTTGGATTCAATCATCGACGATGTTGCTGCCGAGTTCCGTAAGTAACTAAAGCCCAGGTACTCCACTTAGTTTTCCTGTTGTATCAAATACATATGGCGCACTTGCAACCACAGCCTTCGCATCCAAAATCCCATGCAGCGTCACAACAATTGCAATCTCGGCAGCAGCTCCAGCTACGTCACCCAACGCACTAGAACTCTGTCCATGCCATGAGCCCACCACTGGGTCATGCCATGAAATAACTGCGCCAACGCGTTCTAATTCATCTATTACATGTTCTGCAGGTGTCTCGCGAGTATCGGCAACATTTGGCTTATATGCCACACCAATTACTTGCACTCGCTTTCCTTTGAGTGAGCCACCATTTTCTTTTGCAACGCGCGCAACAACATATTTTGGCATCTCTAAATTCACTTCATTTGCACGTTCAATAAATGTAGCTGGCACGCCAACCCCCGCTGCAACATGTGCCAAATACGAAGGATCAACAGGAATGCAATGTCCGCCCACACCGGCGCTTGGATTGAATCGCATAAAGCCATATGGCTTTGTATTAGCTGCATCCAATGTCTCATGCACAGAGATACCTAACGCATTTGTAATCTGTGCAAATTCATTGACCAGCGCAATATTTACTTGCCTAAATGTATTTTCAAATAACTTTGCAGCCTCTGCCACTTCAGGGGATGAAACCTCCACCAAGTTGTCACAAAATGTTGAATAGAACTCGCGCACTCCAGCAGTTGCTGCAGGAGTCAATCCCGCATACAAACGCGGAGTGTTCTTCTGATTCCAATCAACTCGGCCCGGATCAACTCGCTCAGGCGATACCGCATATTCGTGATTCAGTTTTACCTTTGAATATTTCTCAATTGTTGGCTTTATAACTCCGCGCACAGTGCCAGGAAATGATGTTGATTCATTAATAATTAGCGCCACGCCCTTGAGATTCTCACCAATGGTCTTACATGCAGATTCAATAAAAGTAAGGTCTGGTTTACGGTTTTTATCTAGCGGCGTTGGCACGGCAATAACAACTACCTGCGCATCAGCAATATCTGCGCCATTTGTGGTTGCTCGATATTTGCCTGCATCCACGCATTTCTTGAGTACAGCAGAATCAACACCCTCAATATGTGAAACACCTTTGTTCAATCGCTCTATAACAGCAGCATTCATATCAAAACCAACAACAACGTGATGCTGGGCAGCAAAGGCTGAGATTGTCAGCCCAACGTAACCCTGCCCAATTATTGCAACGCGCATGTAAATCCTTACTTTAAATCTTTATTACGAGGATCTAACTTATGCATCATCTCAAGTGCTTTAGCTTTTTCCTCAGGGGTTGCTTGGGACATTGCCGCAAGGACTTTCCATGCATCAAAAGATCCCGGATTGAATTCAACTGCTTTCCGGGCCAAGGCAAGAGCTTGAGGATACAGTTTATTATTCTCAAACAATAATGCACCATTTCCTAAACGCAAAATTTCTAGCGGAAATTTATTTGCTGCAGCTTCAATTGTTTGAACATCACTTGTACCCATTGCCGTTCTCCATGCCGCATCTGCTGTAAATGGAGGTAAAGCAATTATTAGTCCAATAATGAAACCGCCAACTCCTGCAAGCACAACGCCTGGCTGTGTATCAGCGGCATATGAACGTTGCTTCCTTGGCACTTTTGCAGTGGTCGTTTCTGATACAGCTTCGCTGCGTGTTGTATGCTCATAGGCAATAACTGTTCCTGATAATAACCAGCCCCATACTGCAAGACCAATCTGGTTAATACTGATTAGCGCTTGGACGTTATAACAAATCCATGCCGCGGCAAGTGCAACAAACAGGGCATCATAAGAGCGATTACGCAGAGTCACCTTTAAAACTGCAATTAATGCAATCACAAAAATAGCTAAATAGGCGGCAAAGAAAATAAAGCCTCCACTTGCTAATACATCAATAAATACATTATGTGCTGCATTAGTGACAACAGTTGGGCCTGGCAAAATCATTGCACTGGCAGAGCGAGCCCTGCGATACCAATCACCGTAGGTATCAAATCCCACTCCAGTAAATGGATGAGTTTTAGCCATTGTTATTCCTGCATCCCAATATTCACCGCGCAATGAAACCGAGGTCTTGTAAATATATTGGGCTAGCGGACCTTTCTGTAAAGCACCAGCAAGGGCTACTGCTCCGACCATTGCCACAGCAGATAAATATGCAACAGTAAAGAAATCCTTTTTGAAATGTGATCTCACTAAATAAAAACCAACAATTGATATACCCAAAGCAGTTACCACTAGTCCTTGAATTGCATTACTTGCTTGCACTTCATAAAGTGCGATGGCGGCGATTGCAAATCCTGAAATTCGAATCGGCAGGTTTATGCCGGGCTTGAATAGATATGCAACTAGCGCCGATATGAATATTCCTAAAAATGCTGAAATAAAGTTAGGGTTGCCCAATGTTCCAAGAATCTTGTTATAAACATTATTCCAAGGAATAAAATCATTTCCACTAAGAGCTATCAAGCAATAAATGACATTGAGTATTCCTGCAGCAAAGAGCGCGTATAAAATATAAGTAAAACTCTTTTTGCTTCTCAGTTGGCTACTTGCCAACATGATTCCCGTCAACGCTAAATAGGCTAAGAAGCCCGTGTTACGCCCTTGTACTCCATAAAAATTTTGAGAGAGTGGGGCGCTGCTCACAAAAAGAGTTATCGCGCCAAGCACCAAATAGAGAACTGTTGCCAGTAGCAAAGGCTTATTACTGCGCCAAATATCTTTGATATTAAACACAATGACTATTGCCCACATGCCAAAACCTAAGCCGGAAGTGAGAAGCAACTTTGGAACGTTGACAGGATCCATGCTGACATTGGCAGTTACTAGTATGGTGATAAGCGCTGCACCAATACTTATCCAGCGCGCGACAAATGATTCTGTCATTTTCATTCCCAAATCTTACTTATAGAAAGGCCAAAACCCGGCCCCCGCCGAAGCGGGAACCGGGTTTTGGTTCTAGATCTTTTTAGAGATCAGGGCTAATTAAGCCTTGACCTTCTTCTGGATCTTGATGACTAGATTAGTCAATGATGTGATCTGAGCCTTTAGAGCAGCGATCAATGTAGCAACCTCAGTTGACAAGGCAGCTACTGCATCAGCAGCATCTTGTGCAGCTGCAGTTGCAGCATCAGCAGCTTCTGCTGCTGCGTTAGCAGCATCAGTTGCAGCATTTGCAGCATCAGTTGCTTCGTTAGCAGCATCAATTGCTGCTGAACCTGAAGCAGATGAAACTGAAGCTGTGAGTGAAATTGCTACTGCTTGATTAGCAACTGCTAGACCACTGAGTGCTGAAGGAGCAGTACCTGTTACGGCTGTTCCTGCAGTTGTACCAGTGAGTGTTAGGTCGCCCTCAGTTAGTGGCATGTAGATAGTGTATGTACGTACACCGTCTACTACACCAAGAATTGATGTAGCTGTAAGAGTATCGCTAGATACTCCAAGCTCACGACTTGGCTTTAATCCACCAGTCTTGATGATTGATGCATAATCTCCAGCAGCAACTAGAAGACCTGTTGAGTCTAGAAGTGTTGCTGTAAGAGTTGCCTTCTCGCCTGGTACATATGAAGACTTATCAAGTGTCCATGCGATTGATGCAGCTGTTGTTGATCCAACGCGAACTGCTACTGCAGTTCCATTAACACCAGTTGTAGCTGTTGATGATGACTTTGTACCAACTGTGATGTTTGCAGTTCCTGCAGCAACACCAGTAAGTGAACAGAGGTAATTCTGTGTAGCAGCTGTCCATGTACAAGAGGTTGCATATGAATTGCTTACCTTTGTAGTGGCATCAGATGTTACGTAAAGAGTTGCATTAGAAACTACTGTTGAAGCAGCATCCTTTACAACAACTGAGATTGCATCTGTGTTAGTACCAGTCGCAAGTACAACTGAAGCAACTGTTGTGACAACAGTTGCTGCATCTCCGAAGAATGTAACCTTCTCAGTTGCAAGGATTACTCCAAGAGCTGAGCTGATTGTGATAGTTGCAACGCCAGATGTTCCATCTGGATATACCGAAACAACATCACCTGCTTTTACAGTAATAGCGCGGCCTTTAGCCGATCCACTAGTACCTGCAGCTGCCATAGTTCCTGAACCGAGAGTTCCTGAACCAGCGATAGTTGCTGTATAAGACTCACCAGTTGTTGTAGTTGCTGATGCATTCTTGAGAGTCACCTTGATAGTGGCTGCCTCAGCTGTTGTTGAAACTGTCATTGCTCCTGTAACAACATCATCTGTTGTTGGTGCAACGACTGCTGCCGCTGAAGTTGTTGTATCTCCAGCAGTAAGGACTGATGTCGCACTTGTTGCAACAGTACTAAGTGTTGCATCAGTTGTGACAGTAATTGTCAGAGTCTGAGCTGTTGCGTTCAAAGGTCCACCAGAAGTCTTATTTGCTGGTGTGAGCTTGATTGTATAAACACCAGCCTTTGTTGGAGCTGTAATTGCATCTCCTAGACCAAGGTAAACAGCATATTTCGCAATTGTACGAACTGATGCTGATATAGCGTTTGTATTCACGGCTGTGTTTACGGCAGTTACTGTGTTGACCGCCAAGGCAGCTCCTGAAGTACCTGTAAGAGTATCTCCAACAACAGCAGAAGTTGTTTCAACCAAACGTAAGTATGGCTGTGCTAGTTCTGTTGATGTGTTACCAGTTACCGAAGCGGTTATGGTCATTGAATCTGCTACAGCGCCAGCAAAAGACAAAGTTACTACTGCTGATGTAGCAGTGTAAGTCTCAGCTGTTGTTTGTGCAGCTGTTGCTGATGAAAGAGCTAAGGTATCAATGCTAACTACTGCTTGTGATGGCACAGTTGACAAGAGACCAAAGCCCAACGCAGCAACAGTTACAAGCGCTACGCGCTTGAAAGTTGTCTTTGTAGACATTTGTTTCCTTTCGTTTGTCGCGATCGAGAGTTTCTCGGCCGCGGCTTGGAATGAACTAGTCATTCCGTCTCGATGCATCGCACGTGCTGACGCATCAAATTCTCCACCGTGTATCCGGACGCGGTGAAGAAACTTAATTGAGGAACGCTTCATGCGTTGCCTCCTTTAGATTTAGCATCATTGACCAAAATGGCCTGCGCTAAAACTTGGGTCTTTCCAGCATTAAGCAACAAGCGGGTTACAACCGACTTAGGTGCTGAGCTGAGGTCGTATCCGCGATCTCCCACTCCAATAAAGAAGCTTGAATCGATTGCGGAATCTACGATAATTGTAGAGGTCAGAAGGTATTGGCCATTGGATAGACGCTCAAACTCATTACTGATTGAGCCTAAAACCAAGGGTGTCCAGCTTCCATTGATACCAACTGAGACGGAAGGCACATATGTAGTGCCATTTCCATCGATTGTAATTGTCTGGTTGAGCAGGATGTTTGGGCCCCCAGCGGAAGTGATCGCCTGGTTTGTAAGGCGAGCCCCCTCTGGTGTGAGCACAGGTGTATTACGAGCTATACGTGTTTTTCCAACAACACCAGTTGAATCAACAACTGTGTAACCAGTTGGGACTCCCTCGCTATCAAGGCCTGCAAATGAAATCTTTGCAGTCTTTACAGCTAGTTGACCATTTGATGTTGAAGATTTCTTTTCTGGCGCCAAACCGATATC
>CAMDHH010000027.1 GCA_945898065.1 Bifidobacterium breve | reverse complement strand
ATTCCGCCAGCCTTTTGTGCATTAGCAATTGCATGCAATGTAAGAGTTGTCTTACCTGAAGATTCTGGTCCGTAGATTTCTACGATACGTCCACGTGGCAATCCACCAATACCGAGTGCGATATCGAGTGCAATTGATCCAGTTGGAATAACTTCAATAACCTGAGCAGTGCGATCACTCATCTTCATTACAGAGCCTTTTCCAAACTGACGTTCAATCTGGGCTAGGGCTGTATCGAGTGCCTTTTGGCGCTCTGTGGTTGCTTTTTCTTGCGAAGCATCATTAGCTTTATTACTTTTTTCAGTAGCCACTTACTTTCCTTTCGATAGAACGTCGTATGACGTTTGGGTCTGGCCCAGAAGGTACGGAGACCCATCGACGGCCCGGTGGCTTTTTACAAAGCCTGTGGGCGGAGGATGGAACCGCTCTGGTTGTACGGGTAAATAGTATCCGAACACCTGTTCGAAACCTAGCTGAGAGCACTGACATTGCGAGCGCGTGTCGCGCCCATGGGGGTCTAAACTCGCTCATCTAACGAAGGGCTCAACATGTGTAGCAAAGTGACCTGTAAGCAATGCGGCAAGGCGACATGGAGTGGCTGCGGCGAGCATATTGAAGAGGCGCTACACGGGATTCCCACAAGCGAGCGCTGCCCTGGCCATGCTGGTGATGCGCATGCAGCTTCCCAGCCAGGCTTTCTCGGAAAACTATTTGGCAAGAAGTAGTTGGTGCTGATCCTCCTGCCTCCATCGGAGAAAAAGAAAGAGACAACTTCGCCTACTCCCGCTATTTCGGTCTATAGCGGGGTTCTCTATCAAGCCCTTGATTGGCCATCCCTTAGCGCAAGTGCCAAAAAGCGCGCATCATCATCTGTTGTAATTATTTCTGCCAAATATGGCGCAATAACACCGGATACTCGCATCGAAACGTATAAAGAGAAGATCAATAACAAGGTCATGGCGGCACCCGTTGCGAAGGTTTTGGATGTAATCAAAACGGATCTCATAATCGATTGCCGCTCCTCCACCTACAAAACCGTGTGGAGTGCTCCCTTGGACAAGACGGTTGAAATTCATGTTTCCACTGTGGTCGATGGCGAGCGAGTTGTGGTTACGCATATGTCTAAGAAGATTAGGGGCGAAATAGCGCGCCTGCTGCTGCAATCACGATCGAGGGCGAAGAACCCAGAAGATTTATATGCAATCGTTTCAGAGAAGTACCCCTGCGCACTTACCCCAGCCGATGATAAGAATCCGTGGGTCTTAGAAGTTATAGCTATCTAAACTTTTGCGTCTCATTTGGGTGTTCTTTACAGACGGCTTTCCAAATTTCATCAGCTTCAAATCCATCTTTGAGCGCTTCGTTGACGCTTCTGCTGCCCAATAGAGATATTGCAATATCGGAGCTAAATGATGGTGCCCACGCTTCACCAAATGAGAGCGTGAGGCGCTCGCGAAGATCAGAGATACGCACTTTAGCTAAGTGCCTCTGACTGAATTTTGGATTGCTCTGGAGTAAGTGGTGCAAATACTTGTCCTATAAGCCAGCGCAATGAAGTTGCTGCAAGCACCTGATTTGGAATGAGTTGAGAGAAAGAATGCAAGAAAGATACCCATAGTTCATCGCTTTGATGAGTAAGAATCTGAGTCAATAGCCCAGGATCTGTTGTGCGCATAGTTGCAAGGGCCCTATCAGTCGAAATTTCTTGGGAAAGTAATTGAAGAATTTCTTGTTGAGTGCTTCCTTTTTGGGCCACTGTGATTAGTCGTGCAAATTCAGATTCAGCAAGTGCGCGTAGCACGCTCTCTTTATCGCGGTAATGGTTGTAAAGAGTTGCACGAGATACTTCTGATTCATCAGAGATTTCGATCATACTTATTTTTGAAACACCAGAACGTGCAATAAGTTCTTTAGTCGTGGAAAGAATTGCAGATGTTGTACGACGATGAGTTGCTACTTGAGGAGCGTACTTCTCTGTGTCAGCGGATGACATGTGCCGCAATTATGCAGCGTCGACAACAGTAAGCGTTACAGTCTCGCGGCTCTTGAGTTCGGCAGTGACATCAAGCATGACATCAGAGAGAGCTAAACCAAGTGCTGTGCAGATTGCATTGAGAAGTTCAGAGGATGCTTCCTTTTGACCGCGTTCTACTTCGGAGAGATAACCAAGTGATACGCGTGCCTCTCGTGCTACTTCACGAAGAGTGCGGCTCTGCGATGTGCGAGCAGCGCGAAGAGATTGACCTACGGCGTGACGTAACAAGACCATGACGAGTATCCCTTCTCTATTTGCGTGCTCTAAGAATACGGGCAAATGCTGCCATTGCGCTTGCTGTTGTCGCGTTTCGCACAGAATCGCGCTCACCGGAGAGAGAAAGTTCGATTGCTTGGGTAACTGGGCCCTCAATTGCAACCCATACAGTTCCTGCGGAAACTCCATCGGATGGGCCGGGGCCAGCAACACCGGTAGTTGATATTGCCCACGTTGAACCAAAACTTTTCAGTGCACCTTGCGCCATTGCGATTGCAACTTCTTCACTAAAGACAGTGTGCTTTGCAATGAGTTCTTCGCTCACACCTAAGTGCGAACTTTTGATGGAACTCTGATAAGCGGTAATTCCACCGAGGAATACATCAGATGATCCAGGAATTGATGTGATTGCAGAACTCAAAGATCCTGCAGTAAGTGATTCAGCGGTAGAAAGAGTCTCACCTTTTTCGCGCAGAACATTAATGGCATCTTCAACTAAGGATGCAATCTCAGAAGCAAGGCTCATATCAGCACTCTCTCATTTGTGGCCACTTGGTCGACCAAATGCTGATTTTACATAATAAGCACCTGTAACGATAGTTAGAGCAATTGCGATTGCCATAAAGCCATCACGGAACCAGAAGAGGCCTGCAGGAAGTGGGAGAACATAGAAACCAACACCAAAATTCTGGAAAGTTGCTTTGATCTTTCCGCCTTTGTTAGCGGCAATGACACCTCTGCGAATAATGGCAAGGCGCAAAAGTGTAATTCCAACTTCTCGCCCCAAAATGACAAGTGTGATCCACCATGGCATTCTGCCTAGAATCGATAGCGAAATCATCGCAGCACCAATCATGACTTTATCGGCGACTGGATCTAGAAATTTACCAAACTCTGTAATTTTATTTCTGCTTCTTGCAAGATTGCCATCTAAAATATCTGATAAACCTAAGAAGAAGAAAATAAACCAGGAAATTATCTGCCAGGTCGAATCATCCCCACCATTTTTGAAGAGTGTATATACGCCGCAAGGAACTAGAAGTAGGCGAGTAACTGTTATGAAATTTGGAGTTACAAATCCTGGAAGATTCATATTACTTGCGCTACCAAATCTGCGCCCATTGATTCGATAACCACGGCATCAACATATTGACCAACTGCAAAATTTGTCCCGATAAATGAAGTGGTTCCATCGACTTCGGGGCCTTGGTGGGCCGCTCTTCCCTCTTGTAGTTCGGCATCTTCAATGAGTACTCGAACGCTCTCACCAATACGCGCTTGAGCACGTAGGGAGACCATTTCATCGGCAAGGGATGAAAGTGTTTCTACTCGCTGTGCAATTACTTCTGGGGCAACTTTGTCTTCTAACTTGAGCGCTTCAGTATCATCTTCATCGGAATAACCAAAGATTCCAACGGCATCTAGCTTTGCCTTTGTAATGAAGTTGGCAAGATCATCGAAATCTTCCTGCGTCTCCCCCGGAAAACCGACAATAAAGTTAGATCTAATTCCAGCCTCTGGCGAGAGTGCACGAATTTGTGAGATGAGGTGAAGGAATTTTTCGCTATCTCCAAAGCGGCGCATACGGCGCAATACCGTTGCACTTGTGTGCTGGAACGAGAGATCAAAGTAGGGCGCAACATTGGGAGTTGAAATCATCGCTTGTAATAGTGAAGGGCGCATTTCAGCGGGCTGTAAATATGAAAGTCGAATGCGCTCTACTCCAGCAATTGCTGCAAAGTCAGGCAATAGTTTTTCCATCAATGTCAGATCACCAAGATCTTTGCCATACGAAGTTGTATTTTCACTAACTAAGAAGAGTTCGCTGACGCCATTAGTAGATAACCAGCGCGCTTCATCTAAAATTTCAGTTGGGCGCCGTGATACAAATGCACCACGAAAATATGGAATAGCGCAAAATGAACAGCGACGATCACAGCCTGACGCAATTTTTAGTGGAGCCCACGGAGCATTCCCTAGTCTTTTGCGAAGAGGAGAACCACCAGCACCTAGCGTTGATTGAAACTCTTCATCTCGAACTGCTGCGCGATCTGCTGGAGCAATGGGCAAGAGAGAACGGCGATCACGAGGAACATGTGGCGTATGTGCATTTCCAGCCATGATTGATTGCAAGCGCGCAGAGATATCCTTGTAATCATCAAAACCTAAAATTGCATCTGCTTCAGGAAGTGCCTTTGCGAGTTCTTGACCGTAACGCTCGGCCATGCACCCAACAGCTACTACTGCGCGCGTAACACCATGTCCCTTGAGCGAATTTGCCTCAAGGAGTGCATCAATTGAATCCTTCTTTGCCGATTCAATAAAGCCACATGTATTTACAAGAGCTACTTCTGCTAATTCAACATCATCGACGAGTGTCCAGCCATCGGCTGCTAAGCGGCCCGCTAGTTCTTCAGAGTCGACCTCATTGCGAGCACAGCCCATGGTGACGACTGCAACTGTGCGCTTCATTGAAGGAATCTTATCGTGCGTTAGCGCTACCTAAACTCACTCTAGGAATTTTCATCGAAGGAAAGGTTTACTACCTCGCCATCAGCCCCTATCGAGTCCATTTTTTTGCCATTGACAGTCAGATCTAAGGCGCCTGCATTGCCTATTCGAAGACTAATGATGGCATCGCTTGCAATTGTGCGAGTCGAACCTGATCGCAATTGACCACTAAAGAGTGTTTTTCCAGTGGCATCATTTGCAAAAATCCAACTCTTACCTCGGCTAGCACTAATCTCAACAACAATTGCACCAGTCATTGCAACTTCTACTGGCTCAGCATCTGCAGATGGGGAGGCTGACTCTGCCGAGGATGCACTCTCTGAAGGAGAAAGTGATGGCGTTGGTTTTACACTTATTCGCTCAACTGTGACAGTTTTTGAATTTGAAATAACAATTTGAGCAACACCTGCTATCACAATACATGCAAGTGAAATTGAAGCCAGTGCCTTCCATGAGACATTCTTCTTCTCTTTTGGCGGTCTCATAACATTAGTTTCAGTAAGAAGATCTTGCATCTTACGTTCAGTTACGAATTGCTCTTGGGCATAGAGTGTGAGCAAAGTCTGTGGATCTATTCTCAATTTTGTTGCAATATTACGAAGGTGACCTCGTGCATATGTCTCGCCACCGCAATTGACGAAATTATCATTTTCCATTTCGCGAAGTAGTCCTGGGCGAACACTTGTTGCATCTGCCAATTGATCGATAGTCATGCCGGCAGCATTGCGCGATGCGCTAATTACTGAACCGAGTGACATGTAAACCTCACAACAATTGGGGAAGGATAAGTGGCTAGTGTAGAACGGTCCTAGGGTTAGCAATAGCCCTCGCGGCCAGGAAAAGTTGATATCACCCCTAAAGATGACCGTGGCAGAAGAGTATTCCCCCGCTATTTACTTTTTAGTCACTCAGCGTTGCGAGTACAGAATCTAATTCATCAGGTTTGACCATTACGGTACGCGCCTTGGAACCCTCAGAAGGTCCAACGATTCCACGAGATTCCATCAAATCCATCAGTCGACCAGCCTTTGCAAAACCAACTCGTAACTTTCTTTGCAACATGGATGTTGAACCAAATTGTGTACCAACAACTAATTCCACCGCTTGAAGTAACAAATCTAAATCATCACCAATTTCTTTATCTACCATTTTATTATTCTTTGGAGCAACGGTGACATCGTCGCGATATCTAGGAGAGAGCTGTTTCTTCACATGCGACGTAACTGCTTCAATTTCGCGCTCTGAAACATAAGCACCTTGAATACGTATTGCGCGGCTAGCACCCATTGGAATAAATAGTGCATCGCCTTGGCCAACAAGTTTTTCAGCCCCGGGGCTATCCAAAATAACACGGCTATCGGCTAGTGAACTTGTTGCAAATGAAAGACGCGATGGAACGTTTGCTTTGATCAAACCAGTTACAACATCAACAGATGGTCGCTGTGTTGCAAGTACTAAGTGAATACCGGCAGAACGTGCTAATTGAGTAATTCGAACAACAGATTCTTCAACTTCTTTAGCTGCAACCATCATCAAATCTGCAAGCTCATCAATAATCACTAGGAGGTATGGATAAGGCTCAACAGTGCGATCACTTCCTGGTGGAACTATTACTTTTCCAGCGCGAACTGCTTTATTAAAATCATCAATATGTCTGAAACCAAAGGTAGAAAGGTCTTCATAGCGCAGATCCATTTCACGTACTACCCATGTAAGTGCATCAGATGCTTTCTTAGGATTAGTAATAATTGGAGTAATGAGGTGCGGTATACCTTCATATGCAGTTAGCTCTACGCGTTTTGGATCAATGAGAACTAAGCGAACATCATCAGGAGTTGCACGCATCAAAATAGAGGTGATCATGGCGTTGATCATTGAAGATTTACCAGCACCTGTTGCGCCCGCAACTAAAAGGTGAGGCATTTTCGCTAAGTTTGCACAGACAAAGTTTCCTTCTACATCTTTACCCAGGGCTACAAGCATTGGGTGATGATCTTGACCAGCAACACTTGAGCGCATTACATCGCCTAAAGCAACGATTTCACGGTCAGCATTTGGAATTTCTATACCCACTGCCGACTTACCAGGAATAGGAGAAAGAATGCGAACATCACCACTTGCCACTGCATAGGAAATATTTTTAGCAAGGGCTGTGATGCGCTCAACTTTGACAGCATTACCTAGCTCTACTTCATAACGTGTCACTGTTGGTCCACGCATAAAGCCAGTTACTTGAGCATCAATATCAAATTGAGCAAAGACTTCTGTCAGAGCTGCAACGACAACTTCATTTGCTTTGCTCTTCGCCTTTGCCGCCGGTCCCGTGCGCAAGAGATCCTGCGGTGGAAGTTCGTAATTACTATCGGGTGAGAGAAGTAATTGTTCGGGGCGCTTGCCTTCAGTAGATGGTGTAACCATTGGTGTAACAGGCACTGGAACAGTGAACTCTTCATCAAAGCTTGCTTCGTCGAGTTCCTCTTCTTCCTCTGGCTCTGGTTCATTCCAGGCAGCAACTACTGGAGTTTCAAATGGAGGTGTATCTGTAATTTCGAAATCATCATCGCGCTCTGCTCGCTCAGGACGCTTTGACCATAACCACTTCGATGTATTTGTAATGCGAGTCAATACTTCAGAGACGGGTGTTGCGGTGATAACCAGGATTCCAAAAATAAGAATAATTACTAGCACGGGATATGTTAGTAGCGAAGTCATAAGTGCAACTAAAGGAGTACTTATTGCATAACCAAACCAACCACCGCCGTGGCGCATTGCAGTAGCACCTGTACCAGTTGACCCATTGAGAAGATGTGCGATACCTGTAGTACTCAAAAATATTGTGAGCGTTCCAACAATGATGCGCCCTGTTGCCGCTTTTTCATCAGGCAATCTAAATAAGCGAAAAGCAAAATAAATAAGTACAAGAGGAATAAAGAATCCGATTCGCCCGAATGCTCCATATACAAATGAATAGAGTGCGCGACCTACAAAGTTATCTGCTCTAAACCACGTGCCAGCTGTTGCGGTCAGTGCCAGAATAAGGAGGAGAAATGCAACGCCATCTCTTTGATGTGCGGGATCTAAATCTCGAGCACCGCGAGCTACGAAGCGAACTGCTCCACCAAGGGATCGAGCAAAGAATTTCCAGATTGCAGATATTCCTCTACCTATAGCAGAGCCAACGCCTGCACTCTTTGCCTTTTTTCTCTTAGCCACACTGACGATAATAATTGTTTAGCAATTGCACGATGGCTAGGCGCGCCGTTGAAACTAGACCTCAATGACTACAGGAACAATCATTGGGCGACGACGATGTGTAGTACCAACCCATTCACCAATAGTTTTACGAACAATTTGAGAAAGTTGATGAGTTCCATTTATTCCTTCACTAACAGCGCGCGCAAGGGCTTTTTCAATCTTGAGTTTTACTTCATCAAAGAGGGCTTCATCTTCAGCAAATCCACGTGCGTGAATATCCGGACCAGCAATAATTTTTCCACTCTGAGATTCGATAACTACAACGCAAGAAATAAATCCTTCTTCTCCAAGAATGCGACGATCCTTGAGCGAACTCTCAGTGATATCACCGATACTTTGTCCGTCAACATAAACAAAACCACATGGAACTGATCCAACTACAGATGCTTCATGATTGACGAGATCTACGACAACTCCATTTTCAATGATGAGTGCATGTTCACGAGGAACACCTGCAGAGATTGCAATTTCTGCATTCGCTGTTAGGTGGCGCCATTCACCGTGTACTGGCATGACATATTTAGGTTTGACAATGTTGTAGCAATATAAGAGTTCACCTGCCGCGGCGTGACCTGATACGTGCACCATCGCATTTGCTTTATGAACCACTTTTGCACCAAAGCGGGTGAGTTCATTGATAACTCTAAATACTGAATTCTCATTACCGGGAATAAGGGAGGAAGCAAGAATGACGGTATCCCCCGCGCCAACGCGAATTTGATGGTCACCATTTGCCATACGAGAAAGCGCCGCCATTGGTTCACCTTGTGAACCTGTGCAAATAAGAACAACGTTATCGTCGAAAGAGTCTAAATCTTTTACATCAATGAGAAGGCCAGATGGAATCGTTAGATACCCCATATCTTCGGCGATCTTCATATTGCGAACCATTGAACGGCCAATGAAGACAACTTTGCGATCATGCTTTGCCGCGATATCAATTACTTGTTGCACGCGATGAATATGTGAAGAAAAAGAGGCGACGATTACTCGACGCTTCGTTGCTCCAATAACGCGGTTGAGGGCTGGCATAATTTCGCGCTCTGATGGAGTAAATCCTGGAATATCTGCATTTGTTGAATCAACGAGGAATAAGTCAACGCCTTCCTCCCCTAGTCGTGCAAATGTACGTAAGTCTGTGATGCGACCATCGAGTGGTAGTTGATCCATCTTGAAATCACCAGTATGTAAAACAGTTCCGGCTCCAGTATGAATTGCAACAGCGAGTGCATCAGGAATCGAATGATTGACTGCAACGAATTCAAGTTCAAATGGACCAATATCTTCGCGCATTCCCTCTTTTACTTCACGAGTCAGAGGTGTAATTCGATGCTCTTTGAGTTTGGCAGTTATCAGTGCGAGGGTCAGCGCTGATCCATATAGTGGAATATCTACACGTTCACGCAATAGATAAGGAACTGCGCCAATATGATCTTCATGACCGTGTGTTAGAAATATTGCAATAACATCACCCAGACGTTCACGGATATATGAAAAATCAGGCAAGATCAGATCAATGCCTGGTTGATTGTCTTCAGGAAAAAGTACGCCACAATCGACAATAAGTAATTTCTTCTTGTATTCAAAGACGGTCATGTTGCGACCGATTTCTGCTAAACCACCGAGTGCGACAATGCGCAATCCACCATCTACTAGAGGTGAAGGTGTTCCGAGTTCTGGATGGGGATGGGTCATTAGGAAATTGCTACGCCACCTGCGCGTAGATCTTCGCGCAACTGTGCGATTTGCGCACTCGTTGCATCAACTAAAGGTAGGCGCGTATGGCCACCAGGTAATCCCATTAATGTCAGTGCAGCCTTTGTCATAATTGCACCTTGAGTTCTAAATGTTCCTGTAAATACTGGAAGTAACTGTTGATGTATCTCTAGTGCCCGTGCTGTATTGCCAGCGAACCACGATGTGAGCATCTCTTTGAGTTCATTTCCAACAGTGTGGCCGCATACAGATACAAAACCAACTGCTCCAACCGAGAGCAAGGGTAGATTGAGAATGTCATCACCTGAATAGACAGGAATTCCGCAGCGCTTGATGACCCATGATGTTGCAGCAACATTTCCTTTTGCATCTTTGAGAGCAACAATTTGTGGGTGCTCAAAGAGTCGAACAATTGTGTCTGACTCGATTTCAACACCTGTGCGACCAGGAATGTCATAGAGCATCATTGGCAGAGCTGTTGCATTAGCCATCGCGAGGAAGTGTGCCTCAATTCCAGCTTGTGGAGGTTTGTTGTAATACGGAGTTACAACCAAGATTCCATCAGCGCCGGCTGCTTCAGAGCGCTTGGCTTGATTGATTGAATAATCTGTTTCATTATCACCAGCACCTGAAATGACCTTGATGTTGGGGCCAACTGCCTTCTTTACAACCTTGATGATCTCTTCTTTTTCAGAAGATTTAGTCGTTGGTGCTTCACCTGTTGTTCCGTTGACGACGATTCCATCGTGACCATGTTGTACTAAATGATCAGCAATTGCTTCGACGCCATTCCAATCGATAGCTCCATCTTTTGTAAATGGAGTAACCATCGCGGTCAACATGCGACCAAAAGGTGCTGGGGTACTCATGCGCCTAACTCTACCCGTTTTATGGGGCTATACGTCCAGATTTTTCGAAGGCTCCGTATGTAAGTGGCATCAAGCCTGCGAATTCTGCCTCCATTTTTTCAGCGACCATCTCAATTTCACGTTGAGGGTAACTTGGAAAATGTGAACCTTCGCGCGATGTACGCAGTGATAAAAAGTTCATCAGTGCGCGGGCATTCATAGTTACATACATCGAAGAATAGAGTCCTACCGGCAGCACTACTCGAGCAATTTCGCGTGCGATTCCTTGATCAAGCATTACTTTGTATTGCTCGTAAGCAACAATGTATGCCTTCTTCATCGCTTCAACCGAAACACTAAATTGTTCTGGTGTTCCATCAACAAATGTGTACGAACCTGTTTTTCCAATTTGAATAAGTTTACGATTTTCATCAGGTACATAAAACACTGGGTTAAGTTCGCGATAACGACCGCTCTCTTCATTGTATGAAGCAATTCGGTGGCGCATAAATTCACGGAAAACGAATATTGGAGCAGAAACAAAAAATGTCATCGATGTATGTTCAAATGGTGAACCATGGCGTTCGCGCGCTAGATAGTTGATGAGGCCTGCAGACTTGGCAGGATCTTGACCAATCTCTTCCATGGATTGCTCACCCGCTGTCGATACTCGCGCAGCCCAAATTACATCGGCATCACTTGCACTCGATTTTACGAGCTCTACAGTTACATCGCTTCTAAATATGATTTCATCAGACATATCGAGACCCTATCTATATGAGCTCCCCCGATATTGGATATCTAAGGCAGAATAGGCGCGTGTCCAAAGTTGCATCCACCACATTACGAGATTCCTTCAGCGTCTCACTCACTGTCGGCGCCTATGGAGTGGCATTTGGGGCTGCAGCGGTTGCAAATGGATTTAGCGTTCTGCAAAGTTGCCTGCTCTCATTACTTACCTTTTCTGGAGCCTCACAGTTTGCAGTAGTTGGCGTTATGGGCGCTGGTGGAAATCCAATCAGTGCAATTGCAACTGCATCCCTACTGGGAGTTCGCAATGGACTCTACGGAGTAATCATGGCGCCGCGCTTGAAAGTTCGCGGAATCAAAAGAATTATTACAGCGCAAATAACTATTGATGAATCAACAGGTGTAGCGCTCAATCAAGAAAGTCGCGGCGAAGATGCAATGCACCATGGTTTCTATCTCACTGGCTTTGGTGTCTTTATTTTTTGGAATCTCTTTACTCTTGCAGGAGCCCTTGGTGCACAAGCAATGGGTGATATTCGCGCATGGGGCCTCGATGCTGCCGTTCCTGCAGCATTCTTAGGGTTGGTCTGGCCACGCCTTATTACGAAACGAGATCGCATTATTGCAATATCTGCAGTTGCACTCGCACTTGCTCTCACGCCCATACTTCCCGCCGGCCTACCTATTATCGCAACGGCCTTTATTGCAATCGCTGTGGGGCTTCGACCATGAGCGCACTATGGATAGCAACTATTGGAACGAGCGTCATTGCATTCTTGCTCAAATATTCTGGGCACTCCATACCTGAGCGATTCTTAGCTAATCCAAAAATTCAACGCATCAACGCCCTGATTCCTATTGCACTGCTCAGTGCACTTGTAGGTGTTCAAACTCTTACAGAGAAAAGTTCGTTGATAATTGATCACAGGCTCGCAGGTGTTGGAGTTGCAATTATTGCGCTCTTTCTCAAAGCACCTTTTCCAGTTGTGGTTCTCTCTGCTGCAATAACATCAGCAGCGATCTATAACTGGTTCTAGATAATTTTGAGGGCTTGTAACTTAGCCTTCAAATCATTATCGGATGGCTCAGTGAGGTGAGTTCCATCAGAG
Organism: Bifidobacterium breve; assembly: GCA_945898065.1. Taxonomy (GTDB): domain Bacteria; phylum Actinomycetota; class Actinomycetes; order Nanopelagicales; family Nanopelagicaceae; genus Planktophila. The sequence continues at coordinate 2,201 of CAMDHH010000027.1, read as the reverse complement.
AAAACAATGACAGGAATTGATTGCGCTCCCCCATTTATTTCTTTGACTTTATCTGCAGCACTCAAATCATGTTCTACATCAACAAGTGTGTATTCAACATTTAGGCTTGCGAGTAACCTCTTTGAGCGACGGCAATCTCCGCACCAGTCGGCTCCATATAGTGTGATTTGATCTTTACTCATTTTTACCCCTCTACATAAATTTATCGAGGCCATGTGTTAGGCCAGGATGTGTTAATACTTTTCTCACTCCAAGAAGTACTCCTGGCATAAAACCTGCGCGATCAAGTGAATCATGGCGAATAGTGAGAGTCTCACCGAGACCGCCCAAAATTACTTCTTGATGTGCAACGAGTCCGCGAGCACGAATTGAGTGCACTGGTATATCTCCCACTGTGCTTCCACGAGCACCATCGAGTGCACTCTTTGTTGCATCTGGCATCGGTGCAAGGCCTGCATCTTTGCGAGCTTGTGTCATCAATTCAGCAGTGCGCGCAGCAGTACCACTTGGTGCATCAACTTTTTCTGGGTGGTGTAATTCAATAATTTCTGCTGATTCAAAATATCGGGCTGCTTTTTGTGCAAACTCCATCATCAGCACTGCCCCGATTGCAAAGTTTGGGGCAATAAGGAGACCAACTTTTGGATTGGCAGCCAATAGCTTCTTTGTATGTGCAATACGTGCATCATCAAAACCTGTTGTGCCAACGACGCCGTGAATACCATGAGTAATCAAGAATTCAAGATTTGCCATGACGCTATCAGGGGTTGTGAAATCAACAACGACCTCTGCCTTATTTTTTAGAAGCGCATCAAGTGAATCACCAAGATCAAGGGCTGCAACTAATTCGCAATCGCTAGCTTCGTTGATTGCGCGCACCACTTCAGCGCCCATACGGCCTCGAGCACCAAGGACTCCAACTTTAATCACTAGTGCGCTCCTTTCGCCAAAACTTTCTCAAACTTTGACTCACTCTTGAATGGTCCTACAAGTGCAAGAGTAGGCGTTTTAGTCAGATACTCGCTTGCAATTGCTTTGATGTCTGTCTCCTTTACGCGTGCCACTGAGGTAAGAATCTCATCGAAACTCATGATTGCGCCATAGACAATTTCGCTCTTACCAATTCGACTCATGCGCGCACCAGAGTCTTCTTGACTCAAAACTAGCGAACCGCGAACTGCGCCCTTTGCTCGTTCAATCTCTTCATGGCTCATTCCATTATTAGCAACATCGGCTAAAACTTCACGAATAATTTCAACTACTTCAATTGCCTTAGATGGATTACATCCAGCATAAAAACCGATCTGGCCAGATCCTGCAAATTGTTGTGTGTATGCATAAACAGAATAAGCAAGACCGCGCTTTTCGCGAATTTCTTGGAATAGGCGCGATGACATTCCGCCACCAAGGGCGGCAGAGAGAACTCCCATTGCAAAGCGGCGGTTGTCAGAGCGCGTTACGCCTTCCATGCCATAGAACATATGTGCCTGTTCACTTGGGCGATGAATGAGTCCAACACTTCCTTGCTTGGCGCGCTTGATTGGCGTGTTCTCTCGTACAACTGGTGCACCTTGAACATCTAAGAAGTTATCTCGTGAGAGTGCCTCTTCAACCATTGCAACTACACGCTTGTGCTTAATATTTCCAGCAACTGAAACGACGATATCTTGAGGCAAATATTTCTTCTTGTAATAGTTGAAAACACTTGCTCGCGTCATATTGTTCATTGATTTGATTGTGCCAAGAATGGGGCGGCCAAGGGCTGTATCCCCATAGTACGTTTCGGCATAGAGATCATGTACGAGATCACTTGGGTCATCATCTCTCATCGCAATTTCTTCAAGGACGACTTTGCGCTCTGCATCGATATCGAGGGTCGTGATGATGGAGGATGTAATCAAATCTGAAACAACATCGACTGCCATAGGTAAATCTGTATCAATGACGCGTGCATAAAAGCAGGTGTATTCCTTGCTTGTAAATGCATTCATCTCGCCACCAACAGATTCGATAGCCGAAGAAATTTCTAGAGCGCTGCGACGTGTCGTTCCCTTGAACAATAAATGTTCTAGAAAATGAGAAGCCCCAGCAGTTGCCGGGGTTTCATCACGTGAACCAACGTTGACCCAGATACCAATCGCGGCGCTGCGTACCGAAGAAACTTCTTCAGTAACGATACGCAGACCGCTAGGTAAAACTGT
>CAMDHH010000026.1 GCA_945898065.1 Bifidobacterium breve | reverse complement strand
AGCTAGTGGCGAAATCTTACTTCACAAATGCAAAAGTAGGAATTCGCCCGTATAAATCTGATGAATTAGAGGGCAGATATTGCAGTTTTGTAATCAGCAATATTACGGCCATCGCCTAATCCATTGACTACTTGCCAACGAAGAATTCCTGCTTTATCGATTACGAATGTTCCACGAACTGCACATCCATGTGCATCATCGAAGACACCGTATGCCTTAGCTGCTGCGCCATGTGGCCAGAAATCTGCAAGGACTGGAAACTTATAACCTTCTTTATCTGCATATGCACGTTGTGCATACATTGCATCACAAGAGATTGCGAGAAGTTGAACGTTATCGTTTTGAAATGGTGCCAAGTCATCGCGAAGTGTGCAAAGTTCGCCTGTGCACAATCCTGAAAATGAGAACGGGTAGAAAACAATCACAACGTTCTTTTTGCCCTTGAATGATGAGAGTGAAACTTTCTCACCGTGCTGGTCTAATAATTCGAAATCTGGTGCGGCACTTCCAATTGATAATGTCATGCGGGCGAATCTACCGTTTGGCCGACTTTCGTGCCACTAGACGAGTAGCGCACCAATCAGGTGCAATCGATAGGGTTGAAGTTTGGCTAAGTCCTGCTAGTGGTGCACCATCTTGAATATCACTTGGTTCAACATGTCCCGAGCGACCAATCTTTGGAGTCAGTACCCAAATTGCACCACTCTCACTTAGATATGTCATTGCATCCATTAGTTCATCGACAAGATCACCATCGCCCTCGCGCCACCAAATAAGAACAGCATCGACTACTTCTCGAGAGTCTTGATCTAGAAAATCTGTACCTGTTATTTCTCGAATAGTGGATCGAAGATTTTCGTCACAGTCGCTGCCGAAGCCGAGCTCTAGAACCAGCTCGTCGGCAGTGAAGCCCATACGCGATGTCACGGGTTAATTGCACCGAATAAGGCCCCCTTACGCAAGGGGGTAGGCAGAAAATCTCTGTCCCACAGTGTGAATATTTAGTGGATTTCAATTTCGCTAACTGGCCGGTATCGACGAGAATATGCCTATGAGAGATAACTTCGAGGCACCCGATCAGATAATCGATCAACTCGTAGATATTGACCCCTCTGAAACTGCCGAATGGCATGCCTCTTTTGATGCAGCGCTGGAGCATGCAGGACCAGTTCGCGCCCGTTACTTGATGCTCAGTCTTCTCAAGCGAGCACATGAAAAAAATATTGGTGTTTCTGCGCTTCGCACCACTGATTACATAAACACAATCTCTCCAGAGAATGAACCAGATTTTCCTGGAGATGAATCAATCGAGCGTCGAATTCGCGCATTCAATAGATGGAATGCGGCGATGTTAGTGCATCGTGCGCAACGCCCAGGCGTTGGTGTTGGTGGACATATTTCAACGTATGCATCTTCTGCCGCGCTCTACGAAGTTGGTTTCAATCACTTCTTCCGCGGACAAGATCACCCAGGTGGTGGAGATCAAATTTTCTTCCAAGGACATGCAAGTCCTGGAATGTATGCACGCGCATTTCTAGAAGGACGCTTTACCGAAACTCAGCTCGATGGTTTCCGTCAAGAACTTTCACATCCAGGTGGTGGACTCTCCTCTTATCCTCATCCACGTTTGATGCCAGAGTTTTGGCAATTTCCAACAGTATCGATGGGAATTGGTCCACTCAATGCAATTTATCAAGCACGTTTCAATCGTTACATGCACAACCGTGGAATCAAAGATACTAGCCAGCAACATGTGTGGGCATTCCTTGGTGATGGCGAAGTAGATGAAGTTGATACTTTAGGTGCAATCGGTCTTGCTACACGAGAGAAATTAGACAACCTCACATTTGTAGTCAACTGTAATTTGCAGCGCCTTGATGGTCCCGTGCGCGGTAATGGAAAGATTATTCAAGAACTCGAATCAATTTTCGGTGGAGCAGGCTGGAATGTAATCAAGGTTGTATGGGGTCGCGAATGGGATCCACTTTTGGCACAAGATCGCGAAGGCGCACTTGTAAACCTTATGAATACAACTCTTGATGGAGATTTCCAAACATTCAAAGCAGAATCTGGAAAATATATTCGCGATAACTTCTTTGGTCGCGATCCACGTACTGCTGCAATGGTTGGTAATTGGAGTGATGACCAGATTTGGAATCTCAAGCGCGGTGGCCATGATTACCGCAAGCTCTTCGCTGCATATACAGCGGCAATGCAGAGCAACGGTCGCCCAACAGTAATTTTGGCAAAGACAATCAAGGGTTGGACACTTGGTTCTCACTTCGAAGGTCGCAACTCAACGCACCAAATGAAAAAGATGACTCTTGAAGATATTCAACTATTTCGCGATCGTTTATTTATTCCAATTGCTGATGAGAAACTCGATAAGTATTTACCACCGTATTACCGTCCAGCACCTGACTCACCAGAAATGAAATATCTGGAAGAGCGTCGTGCCGCACTTGGTGGTTCGATTCCACGTCGTCGTGCGATTTCAAAGCCTCTCCCACAACCAGATGATGCAGTCTATGAATCAGTACGTCGTGGTTCTGGCCAACAAGAAATTGCAACAACTATGGCATTTGTGCGCATGCTCAAAGATCTCATCAAAGATCCAGGACTTGGCTCACGCATTGTTCCGATCATTCCTGATGAAGCACGCACTTTTGGTATGGATTCACTATTTCCAACACTGAAGATTTATTCACCTCATGGTCAGCAATACACAGCAGTTGACCGTGAATTGATGCTCTCGTATAAAGAATCAACTTCAGGTGTAATTCTTCACGAAGGTATCAACGAGGCTGGCTCTGTTGCCTCATTTACTGCAGTTGGCTCTTCTTACTCAACTCATAACGAGCCAATGATTCCTATTTATATTTTCTACTCAATGTTTGGTTTCCAGCGCACAGGAGATGCTTTCTGGGCAGCGGCTGATCAAATGACTCGTGGCTTTGTTATGGGTGCAACTGCTGGGCGTACAACACTCAATGGTGAAGGCCTGCAACACGAAGATGGCCACTCACATCTACTTGCTGCAACTAATCCCGCCGTTGTTTCATACGATCCAGCATTTGCATACGAAGTTGGACATATCTTCAAAGATGGTCTGCGTCGTATGTATGGTGAAAATAGTGAAAACATTTTCTATTACATGACTATTTATAACGAGCCATACATGCACCCTGCTGAGCCGGAGAATTTGGATCTTGAAGGCTTGCTCAAAGGAATTTATCTCTACGCACCAGGTGTAAATCAGAAAAAGAAGCGCACTCAGATTCTGGCTTCAGGTGTTGCACTCAACTGGGCACTTAAAGCACAGAAATTACTCGAAGATGATTGGGGCGTATCGGCCTCTGTCTGGTCTGTGACTTCATGGAATGAATTACGCCGTGATGGTCTTGTAACAGATGCTCATAATTTGCTCAATCCAGGCAATAAGAAGAGTGCTTATATTTCTAATAAATTAGCCGATGCTCGCGGTCCTGTTATTGCTGTTAGTGATTTCATGCGCGCTGTACAAGATCAGATTTCGCCATGGATTGAAAATCTCTTCTACTCACTTGGTACCGATGGTTTCGGGCTATCAGATACCCGCGGCGCACTACGTCGCCATTTCAAGGTTGATGCAGAATCAATTACTGTTGCAACTCTTGCCCAACTTGCTAAATCTGGTGATGTTAGTGAAAAACTAGTCCAGCAAGCAATCGATAAGTATCGAATCTTTGATATCTCAGCTGCCGATGCTGGTAATACTGAAGGCTCTGGCTGATTATTTACTTTGTTTGTGAACTACAGCATGAGCGAAATATGGAACAAAGAGCAACATCACTGCTGGGATAAATAAGGCAATACCTAAATTGGTTGCTTGCGCAGTCCATGCGACTATCCATTTGACTATAAATATTAAGACAACGTTTATTAGCATTATTTCAGCCATCACAATACTTGTCGGCGAACCCGATCGTGTATTTGCAGCGTTAGTAAATATTGGACCAATAAATGAGGAGCCCAGTCCTGAGATAAACATGCCAATAAGTAGAACTAAAAGAGCAATATTTCGCTGCTCACGGCCTAATGCCATAGCTGCTCCTATAGATACAAAACATGCAACTCCCGCACCGACTGCCCCAATCATCACTAATTTTTCAATCGAGTACTTGGAGAAGAGTCTATGGATGGTAAGGCGACCAAGAATCATTGCGATCATAAAGACAATAAATGGGATCGTGTTCATACCATTTTCGAATCCCAAAGTATCTTTAGCAAAAATCGTAATCCAGTCCCCTATAGCAAATTCGAGATAGCAGGCCAATAACAAACCACCAGCAACTGCCTTATCGATATGAAAATTCGTTATTAAAGTGCGTATGGAGTAATCATTATCAGGGCTGAGATCAGGTCCAATCATTTCAGGTGATAGTAAATAAAATATTAGTAACATCGTTGAAAACACTATAAGCGACAATACGGTTATGTGAATCTGAAGTGAAACTCTGCCAACTAGAAATCCAGCAAACAGGGCTGACAAAAGGGCCCCTGCGCTCCACATTCCGCTGAGATGAGTTAGATGAATCTTGCCTGTCCTGCCTTGCAAATGAAATGTTTGAGTTTGATTTGCAATTATATAAGCTGAAATTGCGGCACCGAAAATAATATTGAATAGTAAAAATAGGGCACTCGAAGTTGTATGAACGAGCACAAAAAGGCAGACCATAATTGTACTAATTGATGCGAAATAAATTACTTTATTTCCATACCTATGAACAACATGGCCCATCGTCAGCAAGCTAATAAGAGAACCTATAGAGCCAGTACTTAGAAGTGAACCGAATTGACCATTACTGAGATTAAGGTTTGCCTTCAGTTCTGGAAAACGTGGGGTGAGGCCCATGATGCCAAAACCGAATAAAAAGTAGGTGTACCGTAATAAATCTAATTCGCGCTTTGGAGATATTTTTTTCATCAATAGAGCGCATTCGCTAAGGCGCTACGTGCTGCAATAACGCGCGGGTCGGCAGGATCTACAAGTGCAAAAAGGATAAGAAGGTGATCTTTCGCTCTAGTTTTATCATCACCTGCATGGCTGCGAATAAAATCTAGTAAGCGATTGAAGGCTGACTCAATATCCCCCGTTACAACGGACATATCTGCAGCATTTATCTGTAGGGCTAGATCATCTAAATTTTTATCAGCCTGATTCTTGATAACTGCTGGATCTAATTTTTCAGTTCGAATAAGTAACTGTGTCTGAGCCAGACCTAGTTTTGCAAAAGGATCATTTGGTTTCCTATTGAGCAACTTCTTATACGCACTCTCAGCACTAATGAAATCCCCAGCCTCTAGCGCAGCGAGCGCCTCATCCTCTTCGGGTTCGATTTTCTCAACGGTTGCATCACCAATTCCCTGTTCGGCAGCGAGTGCTAACACTTTATCGATTACTAAACGCACTTGTGCTTCAGGATAATTTTGTTCAAAAAGAGGAACCATCTGTTCTTTTATCAGGGCCACAGCAAATGGAATTGTTGCAACTTGTAGCGCTTGAGCAACTTGTGGTTGGGCATCAATATCCAGGCGGGCAAGTAACCATGCTCCAGCGCTCTCACTTTCAATCTTTCCAAGGGTTGTAACCATCTCAACAGATTCTGGGCTTCGCGCAGACCAACAAATAATGATGACTGCTTTAGTGCGTGATGCAACAAGAATTTCTGAGGTCAAATTTGTAGGAGTAACTTCGATTCCAGCCATTGGGCCAGTGCTTTCGACTTTTGGTTTTCCTAAGGAACTGAGATCTACCGCACGTGCAAAATTAGGAGGCAGAGTCACTTACCTATCCTATAGGACTGCTGGTTCAACTCCAGAATCTCGGCGGAATGGCAATATATCTTTGAAATATGCCTGAGTTGCAAATTCCAATCCAACATCTTTTCCTGCCTTCTCATTGAGATACCAGCGATGTTCAAGTACTTCATGGAAGAGCTGAGCATGTTCAATTCGTCCTCGAAGTGATTCAGGAACCATTGCAATAATTGGATTGAATATTTCACGCAACCATTTACTTGCACTTACTTGAATCGCAGGGCGAGGCTCTGCTTCACGGCCTCGATATCGATCAAATGACGCCAATAGACGCTTTGCTTGCAGCTCTTCTGTCTCAAGTCCTGTGAGTTCGCGCAATCTGGCTTGGTGATAACCCGCTGCAACGAGTTTAGGTTGGAATGAAAGTAACTTCGTTTCGCCATCTAAGGCAACAGATACTTCTTCTACAGCAAAACCAAGATCTTGTAAGTGGCGCATCGCTTTTTCAACTGCATGTCGATCCGATGGATCAAGAAATTGTGGCTCTCGAAGCGTTGCCCATAATCTGCGATAGCGCTTTATGACTGCATCACTTGCGCGAATGGGATCCATTCCAGGATAGAGAACACCAGAGAGCGCTAAATCTTCGAGCTCTGCTGCCACATTGAAGTGTGCAATCTCTAAATCATGTTCGCGTTGACCATCGCTGAGTGCTTTCTGGAACTCACCAGTTTCAGCATCTACAAGGTATGCGGCAAAACCTTCGGCATCTCGACGAAATAAAGTATTAGATAGCGAGCAATCTCCCCACCAAAATCCTAAGAGATGCAAGCGCACAAGCAAGAGAGCGAGTGCATTAGCCATCGTTGTTATTTCATGGACAGAGACGGCGCCCGATAAGAGCACACGAAATGGCAGAGAATATGGCAAGAAACGAGTTGCTAGGGCGCACGGCAATTCTTCGCCTTGTGGATTTTTGCGTCCTTCTACGACAGCAATTGGCTCAACGCTAGGTGCCCCTAATTTGTTGAGCTCTCTCAAGATTTTATATTCACGATTAGCGAATTCTGAAACCGTTTCTTTGACTGCGTAAACCTCAGCATCGGGTGCATCACTTGTTCTCACTAGGCGAACTATGTGTCGTGAAATACCACGCTTCTCAGCCAACGATGGATCTTCGGGCCATTCTTCAAGACTTTGGTGCCACGGCAAAACAGTGACAGCGGCGATCTCTTCACCAAGTCCCGTTATTCGAAGTGACATAAGAGCATTATCTAGTATTTAGATTACGAAGAGATGAACACGAGCCTAGCGTGCTCAAGAATATGAGCAATCCCACTTTAGAATGGAGTCATGGTCATCAAAGCGACAATCAAGAAGACTCAAAAGAAGCTCAGTACATCAATTTCGCGCAAAGAAAAGAATGTAACACCACCAGATTACGGTGTTATGGGAGTTCCAATTAATCGTGCAAATCCATTCTATTTCGGATTTATTGCAACAACAGGGGCCTTATGCGCAATCGTCTTATTGCGTGCATTAGCGAGTACTAGCCAGATATTTATTCTTATTCTCATCGCTTTATTCTTAGCAACAGGGCTCAACCCAGCAGTCGAAGCAATTCGACGCCGTGGGACGACAAGGAGTCAAGCCGTTGCCCTTATTTTTATTCTTGTCATCGCATTTGTTATTTTCTTTGCATGGGTCGTTGTTCCACCTGTCGTTGCACAGGGATCGCAGCTTATAAATAGGGGCCCCGAACTCCTTGCACAATTGAAGAACAATTCCTACATTGATCAGCTCAATGCACAGTACGGAATTATTGATACTCTACAAACTAGACTTCAATCTATAACTAAAGATGGCACACTGCTTATTTCGACATTTGGTGGAGTCGTCGGCGTTGGAAAATCAGTCTTGAGCGGAACATTTTCGGGACTAACAATTTTGATTTTGACTCTCTATTTCTTGAGCTCACTACATCAAGCAACTGAACTTGGTTTGAGCCTTGTGCCTGCTAGTCGTCGCGAGAGAGTTCGCAGATTGACTTATGCAATTATCGATCGAGTTGGACTATTCGTTGGAAGCCAAGTGATCATTGCATTTATGGCCGCCATTTACATATTCTTCTTAGCACTAATTTTAGCCCTGCCATCACCTATTGCCATTGCCATGGTTGTACTTGTTTGTGGTCTTGTGCCACTTATTGGTCACTTCTTGGGGTGCGGTGTTGTCACAATAATTGCTCTGACTCAATCAATAAGTATTGGGCTCATCGCTTTTGTAGCATATGTTCTCTACGTTCAAGTAGAGAACTATCTAGTTACACCACGGATTATGAAGCGAACCCTTTCGGTTCCAGGAGCAGTAACAATAATTTCAGCCATGATTGGTTCATCACTGCTCGGTCTTATCGGTGGGTTACTTGCCGTACCTGTTGCCGCTGCAGTTATTTTGATTCTAGATGAAGTAGTTATTCCTAAAGCAAATAACGAATAACTAGTACTCCAAAGGTAGCGGTGCTTTATCTGGGGCAATTACTGCTGTAATTTCACTAAGCACTCTATGAACTGATGGCTCACCTACCCATAGATGTTTCGCGCCATCGACGGCAATAATCTTCATTTGTTTTACTGCAGCAAAACGAAGCCTTGCCTCATCCGGTCGTAAGTAATCATCAAATTCGGGAACGAGGGATGTAATTGCGCGTCCGTCTTGAGCCCAGAATTGCAAATCAGAATCGACAGAAGTGCGAAGTGGAGGGCTAAGGAGAATGAGTCCTTGTATTCGAGGATCACGTGCGTGACGCAGTGCGAGATCTGTTCCGAAAGACCAACCAATGACCCAAAGTTTCTCAATTTTCAAAGTATCAAAGCAGTACGCAAGCATCGCTTCAACATCTAATCCCTCTGCCCCACCATTATCAAATGTTCCTGTACTTGTTCCGCGATCACTTGTAGTACCGCGTGTATTGAATCGCACAACAGTGATGCCGGCTAGTGCAGGTAATCGGTAAGAAGCTTTTTTGAATACGTGGCTATCCATCATTCCCCCCGCTGTTGGCAGCGGATGTAAACACAAGATTGCTCCACGAGCCGGGGTGAGAGGTTGTGCAACTTCTCCCACCAAGGTGACTCCATCTGAAGTCGTAACTTCAAATTCCGTGCGAGTAGCAGGCAAGACCGTATTTGCTCTAATCACTTCGGCCATACTTCAAATCTTATCTATAGGGCACTACTCTTTCACCCATGGTTATTCATCACGGCGCAACATTTGATTCTCATTTTCCTGTCACTGGCGAAGTAGTCGGTACTTATCCAATATTTGGCGCAGATGATGTGCAAGTAGCTGTTGCATCTGCTCGTGTTGTCTCCCCTGCATGGCAAAAACTTGGATTCAATGGACGAAAGAGAGTTTTACTCGCGTGGAGTAATCTCATTATTACTCGCGTAGATGAAATCACTGATCTCATATCACGTGAAACAGGAAAGCCAGTCAGCGATGCAAAACTAGAAGCAAGTTTGGCTGTCACTCATCTTGGTTGGGCTGCGCGCAATGCAGGTGAAGTTATGCGCACATCACACCGCTCTCCCGGCTTAGTTATGGCGAATATGTCTGCAACTGTTGAGCGTTCACCACTTGGCGTCATTGGAGTAATTGGTCCATGGAACTATCCAATATTTACACCAATGGGATCAATTGCATATTCATTAGCAGCAGGGAACACAGTTGTATTCAAGCCAAGTGAATTCACTCCTGGTGTTGGAATGTGGCTTGCCCAAACATTTAGCGAAGTAGCACCATTTGAACATATCTTCACATGCATAACTGGTCTTGGTGAAACTGGAAAAGCGCTCTGCGAAAGCGGAGTAGATAAGTTAGCTTTCACAGGATCAACAAAGACTGCAAAGATTGTTGCTGCAACGTGTGCTACAACAATGACACCAGTTGTTCTTGAATGCGGTGGAAAAGATCCAGTAATTGTGGCAGCAGATGCCGATATCAAACGCGCTGTCGATGCAACCATCTGGTCTGCGATGAGTAATGCAGGCCAAACATGTATTGGTGCAGAGCGTGTATATGTCCACGAAGGCGTTGCCGATCAATTTATTTCAGGAATGGTTGAAGCAGCAAAAAATATTCACCCTGGTGCTCCTGGCGTTGGAAATTACGGTCCAGCCACAATGCCAAAGCAACTCGACATTATTGAATCCCACATCAAGGATGCAATTGCTCGTGGAGGAATTCCAGTATTTGGTGGAGTCGAATCAGTAAAGAAGCCCTACGTTGAACCAGTTATTTTGGTTGATGTACCTGAAGATTCAACTGCTGTTCGCGAAGAAACTTTTGGCCCAACAATTGTTATCAATAGAGTCGGTAGCATGGATCAAGCTATTCAATTATCAAATGCCTCACGTTATGGACTTGGTGCATCTATCTGGTCAAAGCGTCAAGGCAAAAGAATTGCTTCCCAACTCAAATGTGGAATGGTTGCAATCAACTCAGTAATTTCCTTTGCTGCAATTGCATCAGTGCCCTTTGGCGGAGTCAAAGACAGTGGTTATGGGCGGATCCATGGACCTGAAGGTATTCTTGAATTCACATATCCGCGCACGGTTGTTCGTGCACGATTCCAAATCCCAATTGCATTTACAAGTTTCAAGCGCACCGAGGGTAATGACAAACTAATTATTTCCCTGACCAAATTACTCAAAGGTCGTCTTGGTTAATATCTAGGTGCATTTCGTGTGCGCTCTGTATTAGGGCCACGATTATTTTTCTTTGCCCAACATGCAGTGTGCCAATGCCTGCGACCCTCTTCGTCGTATTCAAGCCAAGCAACAATGTGTGGTGTAGCCATTGGAATAAGTTGATCACAGCCCGGGCAGCGATATGGTTTATTAGATGCTGATCCTGTTAATTTGCGAACTCGATAAATACCATCTGGATGTTCTTCTATCGTTTCATTAGAAGGGTTGATTTCACGTTCTTCAGATTTTGGCCGGCGATTCTTAGGGTAATTTTTACGCGGGCTCATGGCGCTATTTTCGCACTTTTTGCTCCAAGTAGCATAATAAGAGAGTGAATGTCATTGAAGTTCGTGGACTGCGAAAGTCATATGCAAGCTTTGAGGCAGTCTGTGGCATCGATCTAACTATTAGTAAAGGTGAGATTTTTTCCCTTCTTGGTCCCAATGGCGCAGGCAAGACAACTACAGTTGAAATTCTTGAAGGCTTTCGAACTCGCAATGCTGGTGAAGTAAAAGTTCTAGGTTTTGATCCCGCAACGCAAGGTCGGGCATCGCGCGAATGGCGAAATCGCATTGGAATTGTTCTGCAATCCACCTCCGATGCAGGCGACCTCACTGTCTCTGAAACAATTTCCCACTTTGCTGGGTACTACTCGCGTCCACGTAATCCAGAAGAAGTTATATCCGCAGTTGGCCTTGACAATAAAGCAAAAGATTTGATTCGAAATCTAAGCGGTGGTCAACGCCGCCGTTTAGATGTTGCACTTGGAATTATTGGAAGCCCAGAACTTCTATTTCTAGATGAACCGACAACTGGTTTCGACCCTGAAGCCAGACGTGCATTCTGGTCACTCATTGATGGACTACGAAACGATGGCACAACTATTGTGCTTACTACGCACTATTTGGATGAGGCAGAAGCCCTCGCTGATCGAGTTGCTGTTATCAATCATGGCCAAATAATTGAAGTTTCAACCCCGATGCAACTTGGAGGGCGCTCTAGTTCAAAAGCCTTGGTGCAATGGCGCGATAATGGCGAACTCAAAAGCGAAGAGACCGAGAACCCAACAGCCCTTGTTTCATCATTGACTACACAATTTTCAGGAGAAATTCCAGAGCTCAGCGTAAGTCGGCCATCACTTGAAGACATTTATTTGAAAATGATTGGTCAGGCTAATGAATAAGATTCCTAGCGCACTCAATCTTGGCCTTCGTCGAGGCACGCTTGAAATAAAACAATTTACTCGTCAACGTGAATCTGTTGTCTTTACTCTTCTCTTTCCACTCATCTTGCTTGCAATTTTTGGTTCAGTATTCAAAGACACAATTGCACCAGGTGTTACATTCTCACAATATTTTGTAGCCGGCATGGTTGCATCAGGTCTGGTGAACTCTGGTTTTCAACAACTTGCAATTACTATTCCAATGGAGCGCGATTACGGTTCTCTCAAACGTCTTCGAGGAACTCCTATGCCAGTTGCAAGTTATTTCATTGGAAAATCTATTTTGGTTTTCGTCAGCATGATTCTTCAAGTAATTCTGCTACTTGCTGGCGGCTATTTCTTCTTTGGCTTGAATATGCCAACCGATGCATCAAAATGGTTTACATTCTCGTGGCTCATTATTTTAGGAACTGCATCATCTACTATTCTAGGAATTGCTTTCTCTGTAGTTCCAAAGAGTGGTCGTGGCGCCTCTGCAGTTGTCTCTCCAGTGGTAATTATTCTTCAATTCTTTAGTGGTGTTTTCTTTATTTTTACTCAACTTCCAAGTTGGATGCAGCAAGTGGCAGCAATATTCCCCCTCAAATGGCTTACACAAGGTATGCGATCAGTCTTTCTTCCTGATTCATTTGCCGCTAATGAAGTAGCAAAATCTTGGGAGACCGAGAGGACATTTCTAATCTTGGTTATATGGCTTGTCGTTGGATTCTTCATTTCACTTCGTACATTCAAATGGTCTCGCGAATGAAGAAATTTCTAGTCTGCCTGATGGCATTTACTCTGCTCACCCCAAATGCAATGGCTGCAACGAAGTCACCGACTCCCAAGCCGAGCGCTAAAGTAACCGCGAAAACGACTGTAAAACCAAGTGCCACTGCGAAGGCCACTGCTAAACCAACGACCAAAACAACTGCGAAGGCCACTGCAAAAGCAACTGCGAAAGCCACGAAGAAGCCAGTAGCCAAAAAGAAACCGGTGAAGAAAAAACCTCGCAAGAAAGTTCTGCTCTCTCCCTCACCATCGCCAGTATGGCCTTTAGTCGGTTTCAAAAGTGAAGATGGTGAAATCTGGGCGAAGATACCAACGACTAAAGAATTGGTTGGATATGCCTCTGGCAGTAAGAGTCTGACTCGTGAATTAGCTCGTTTGGTAGACGGAATACCTGTGTGTGAGAAATATACCTGTAGGGCAGTTCAGGTTGTATCAGCGAGTGGCTGCATCTGGTGGGATATCACAGCAAATGTAACTGATGAGAGTAAAAATATCTTTGGAACAATTCGTCGAACAATGAGGGAAAGTGCTCCAAGGGAATTAGTTACCGTATTACTGGTAAGTCAGCAAGATATTGCTAAAGAACACTTTGTTACAGGAATAAATATCAAATGTAATCGCAGTGCACCAGATACTAAAGTTCCACTTTCTCAATACTTTCCAATTGAGCAAGTAGGTTAGCGGTTCGCTCCGGGAACCCAGAGCTGATCACCAATTTCTTTATTTGCAATTCGTGCAAGTACAAATAAAAGATCAGATAATCTGTTGAGGTATTTAGCAGTGAGTGGATTTACACCGCCACCAAATGCATGAATAGCAGCCCATGTACAACGCTCTGCACGACGAGTTACTGTTCGAGCAACATGTAAGTGAGCTGCAGCTGGAGTACCTGATGGCAACACAAATGAACGTAGCGCTTCGAGGGATTCATTATAGAAATCAATTTTTTCTTCAAGAAATACAATTTGAGATTCAAGCACACGAAGTGGTTCAAATGCAGGTGAGTCCACTACAGGTGTGCAAAGGTCGGCACCTACATCGAATAAATCATTTTGAATGCGAACTAATAGCGCACGAACATCCTCGCTTAATTCATCTGTTGATAGAACAACGCCGATGGATGAATTTGCTTCATCAACTGTGGCATAGGCTTCAAGGCGGGGATCATTTTTTGATGTGCGACTCATATCGCCGAGTGAGGTCGTGCCGTCATCGCCAGTCTTGGTATAAATTCGAGTTAGATGAACCATGGGTAGAGCCTAATAGGGCAGTTACGATGAGACCACTCAAGTCTTGGAGAAGGGATTGGTATGGCTACTGAAGATCGTTTTCGCGTCGTCGGTGGCGCCCATCTGCGGGGTGAAGTCACTATTTCGGGTGCAAAAAACTCAGCTTTGAAATTAATGGCAGCCGCACTTCTAGCCCCTGGTCTTACAACCATTCGCAATGTTCCAGAAATTGCCGATGTAGAGATTATGGGTGACTTACTGACGCGACTTGGATGCACTGTTACAAATAACCAAGGCGTAGTCACAATTGATGTTCCTCAAACACCGGGTCATCGCGCTGATTATGATCTTGTTCGCAAAATGCGAGCATCGATAAATGTATTGGGCCCACTCGTTGCTCGAACAGGTAAAGCAGAAGTTGCACTCCCTGGAGGAGATGCCATTGGCTCGCGCGGATTAGATTTTCACATAAAGGGTCTTGAATCACTTGGTGCTACCGCCCATATCGAACATGGTTATGTCGTGGCCGAATCTCCTCAAGGCCTCAAAGGTGCTGCAATTGATTTAGATTTTCCAAGTGTTGGAGCAACTGAAAATATTATGACTGCCGCTGTCTTGGCACACGGTGTTACGACAATTGATAATGCGGCGCGAGAGCCCGATCTTGTGGATTTAGGTGAATTTTTGATTTCAATGGGCGCTGACATTAAGGGTCTTGGCACTCCACTCATAACAATTACTGGAGTAAGTGCACTTCATCCAACGGATCACACAACTATTCCAGATCGCATCATCACTGGCACATGGGCATTTGCTGCTGCAATGACTCAAGGAGATATAACAATTCATGGAGCACGCGCTCAAGATCTAGAATTGCCACTTGAAAAATTAGCAAGTGCTGGTGCGATTATTACAACAACAGAAGATGGAATTCGAGTTCGTATGGATTCGCGCCCACAATCAATCGATGTTGCAACACTTCCCTACCCTGGTTTTCCAACAGATTTATTACCCATGGTTATTGCCCTCAACGCAATTGCAGATGGCAGCGCCATTGTTACTGAGAATGTTTTTGAATCTAGATTTATGTTTGTCAACGAACTCATTCGCCTCGGTGCTCAAATCAGCATTGATGGCCACCACGCCTCAATTACAGGTGTAAAAGAGCTCTCTGGCGCCCCTGTTGAGGCCACTGATATTCGTGCAGGTGCTGGCCTTGTACTTGCAGCTCTTGTCAGTGAAGGTGAAACAACTATTGACCAGGCATTTCACTTAGATCGTGGTTATCCAAACTTTGCTGCCCAACTTCAATCATTAGGTGCAAAGGTCACGCGCGAGTAAATAAGGATTAGAGCGAATTATTTAGCGACTGTCTCCGTAAGTATTGATACGCGATCATTTGAAACCGACAAGAAGCCGCCACTGACATTGAAATCAGTAGCGCTTCCATCGACACCTTTAATACTTACAACACCATCGACAAGTACGCCAAAGATCGGTGCATGGCCAGGAAGAACTCCTAGGTCACCTTCAACTGTTCGGGCAGAGATAAATGATGCCTCTCCCGACCAGACGCGCTCTGTTGGGGATACTAATTCGACTCGAAGTGGCATGGCTTAGTTCTTTGCCAATTCAGCAGCTTTACGTTCCACATCATCTAGTCCACCGCACATAAAGAATGCCTGCTCTGGAACATGGTCGTACTTTCCGTCGGCAAGTGCTTCAAATGCTGAAATAGTTTCTGTCAAAGGAACGAATGAACCATCTAGGCCAGTAAAGACCTTTGCCACAAATGTGTTTTGTGACAAGAAGCGCTGGATACGACGTGCACGTCCAACGAGAATACGATCTTCTTCTGAAAGTTCATCGATACCAAGAATCGCAATGATGTCTTGAAGATCTTTGTAGCGCTGCAAGATTTGCTTGATGCGGTTAGCAACACGGAAGTGGTGCTCTCCGATATAGCGTGGATCCAAAATACGTGATGATGAATCCAGTGGATCTACAGCAGGATAAATTCCAAGTTCTGAAATTGGACGTGAGAGCACTGTTGTTGCATCTAAGTGCGC
>CAMDHH010000025.1 GCA_945898065.1 Bifidobacterium breve | reverse complement strand
CCAACAAATTACACACCTGTGATGGCTGTTGCTAAAGCAGAATCAGATGCAACGGTGATTGATTTAGGTCAGCAAGATGTGAGCATCTCTGTCACTGTGCAGTGGTCACTGCTCTAAAAGAAGCCATTTTCATCCCTCTATCTAGGGGCTTTTTCACCGAGTTTGGTCGTGCACGCTTAAGAAGGTACGATTTGCGAGCCTCAAACGTCCCCATCGTCTAGGGGCCTAGGACATCGCCCTTTCACGGCGGTAACACGGGTTCGAATCCCGTTGGGGGCACGCTTCGAAAGAAGAGAAAAATGGTCGAACGCATGTAAATGTGTAAGGCCCGGTAGCGCAGTTGGTTAGCGCGCCGCCCTGTCACGGCGGAGGTCGCGGGTTCAAGTCCCGTCCGGGTCGCTAGAAGAGAGTGTCCACACACTCTCTTCTTTAATAATTAAATATCAGCTCACAATTAAATATTGGCTCGGTAGCTCAGTTGGTACGAGCGCGCGACTGAAAATCGTGAGGTCGACAGTTCGATCCTGTCCCGAGCCACTTTTGATTTAAATTTTTATGAAACGAATTGCAAAACTTTAGCCAGCTGCAGAACCTGATGAACCAGATTTGCGTTGGAAACGTCCCGGTGCACCACCTGTTGCTTGGCCACCACTGACTTTAGAACCTGCACTGCGTCCAGTACCTGGAGCAGGTGCGTTCTTACTCTTCTTCTTCTCTAGCGCTTCAAGAAACTTTGCGCGAGCATCATCTGCGGGTTTTTTATCATCAGCCATGGAGGAATTGTACTACCTATCTTCCGAGGGTACTCGTAGAAAAAATGAAAGTAAGCCTAGCCAAAGGGCTCCAACGAAAATAATTAACGGTGTGCCAATTGAGTCCGGCCAGGTATAGAGAGCTAATGCGCATGATCCAAAGAAGCTCGCGAAACTCCATAACGAGATTGCTGCATATTTGCGGGTCAGACCTAATCGAACTAAACGGTGAGATAAATGATCCGTGCCGCCTTGGAATGGCGAAATACCTCTATATAAACGCGATGAAATTGCAACGGTTGTATCCAAGATTGGAATTGCCATAAGGATGAGTGGAATCGCAAATGATTTATAAGAAGGTGTTATGCCTGGGTTGAGGCGAATTGTAAGCACAGAAATAATAATTCCTAAGAAGAGTGCGCCCGCATCGCCCATGTAAATCTTTGCTGGCGAGCGGTTCCAGTAAAGAAAACCAATAGTTGCACCACATGTCACTATTGCTAGTGCGCTCACTAGAACTTGCTGGCGGTCATAGGCGATAAAGAACATGAAGAATGTAATGACTGCAACTGTTCCCGCTGCGCCACCATCAGTATTGTCGAAGAAGTTGATGGAATTACATACTCCGACAATCCACAGAACGGAGATAAATGCATTCAAATAGCTATTGCTAAATGCAACACCCATGGTCTCGGTGGAAATAAGAATTGAAGCAACTACAACTCCAGTTACCGTTTGAGCGATAAGTCGCGGCCATGGTTGCAGACCTTTGAGATCATCAACTAATCCCATAATCGCAATAGCGGTTGCGGGAATTAAAACAAATGAGGCTAGTTTGAGGGTCTCCATTGAAAAGTCTGCATAGAGAAGTGCGCCATAAGAGGCGCAAAGAATTCCGAGTGCAATTGCAACTCCACCCAAATATGGGACTGGTGCCTTCTGCAATTTGCGTGAAAGGTTAGGAGCATCAACTGCGTCAATCCTGATTGCAAACTTTCGCATGAGCGGTGTAATTGCTCCGACAAAAACAAGTGTGAGCAAACCTAAGAGTAAAAATTGCGTAATTGAATAGCTCACTCTTCTTTGCGCTGCCACTTCTTATAGTTACGCAATTTTTCTAACACTTCGGATTGGCGATATCTGCGATGTCCACCGAGTGTGCGAATTGGAGTTAGCTCACCACTCATGGCCCAGCGAGTTACAGTTTTAGTGTTGACGTGGAAAAACTTTGCAACCTCTTTGGGGGTCAAGAGGACTTCTGCATCAGGAAACTGATCCATCTCTCACCTCGCCCAATAGATAACTAATGTCCGTATTGCCCTAATTAGTGGCAAGTATCGCGCCTAACTTTCTATTCTGCAATCTACCTACATTGCTTGTTCGAAGGCTTGCACACGGCGCCAACGCGTAATCAAGCGCTCGTATCCCTGGCCTGCGAGTGAACCATCTCCTGCTGCAAGACCAGCGAGTGAATGCAGGACATCTTCAACTGATGTGTCGGCTTCTAATCCATCTTCACCAGATTGGATCAATGCACTTTCAAGATATTGCGCTAAGCCGCCGTAATCGAGTTCTACTAAAGATTTCGGGTGGAACATATCGAGCCAGTCAAGCAAGTTTTCAATCTCTTGTTCTACTGGACCTTCTCCAAATGCTCCAACTACAGTGTTATGTGCAACTTCGCATCGCGCGCGTGCATCAGAAATCTTTGTACATAGAACAGTGAAAGCACCATCTTGATTATTACCACGGAGGCGATCTTCAGGTAAAAAGAGTGAGAACCAACGCGGTGGAATAACCCATGTTTCGTTGAGGATATATGGAACTTTATCTTCTAATAAATCGATGCCCGTTGTAATTACTTCTTCCATCGCAGGGGAAACAAATAGTGGGAATACACTTGTAGGCAATCTGTCTTTGTAAGTTTCTAGTGCTGCCCAACAACGTGTTGCTGTTGCCCACGGGCAAACATAGCGAATGCCATCGAGATCAATAACATGTGCACCATCAGGGCGACCACTGGGTGGTTCAGGGAAAATAATTCTGCGAAGGGCTAACTCTTCTTCGGCGCGAGCAGTATTTTCTGTTGCCGATAAATTTTTCCACCGTAATTGATCCGCAGGATCAAAGGATGAAAGTGGCTCGTAAATACGAAGTGAGGCTACGTAGGGAGTTGGTCTCACAGTGAATTCGAAATTATTTACTCACACGCTTTATGCGCGTGGAATGTAATTGCCTTCAGCATAAGGATCTTCATCATCCTGATTTTGCTGAGTTGGAGTTTCACCATGGAGTTCTTTTGCAAGACGATCAAGGTCCATCTCTTGTGAGTTGTACTTGAGATCTCGTGCAACTTTAGTTTGCTTTGCTTTTGCTCGGCCGCGACCCATGTGCGACCTCCTTACTGTGTACGTGTATCTACAGACGCGAAGGTTATCGCGCCTTGGTGCTGCCTTCCAAAGCGGGCGAAATTGTGGCTACCGAAAGGCGCTTTCTGAGCGCGTAGAAGCCCACAACCTGGAGAAAGAGGCTCAGCCCCATCTGTGGGAGGCGGAAACGGTGATCACCGATAGTTCCCATAGAGATTAGCCAACCCAGAATCACGGGTGCGCCAGCCAGCTTTGCCAGCAGTTTTTCATTCCCACCCATCTTCCAGAGCCAGATCAGACCTGAGAAGAGAAGAACAAGTTGGCCGATTACCCATAACCATGAAACTGTTTTTCCAAATCCACCAAAGACAAAATCATAATTTTCTTGTGTTTTTATTCCTGTTTTTACTGGATTGATTTTTAGCCAAGGATTTCTCGCCATTGTTCCATTGGCTACTGGCCCAAACCAGGGTGACCAGAAAAATGCAGTTTTCTTTGCTGCTAAAACTGCAGTCTTATCTGGATTCTTTACATACCAAGTGAGAGCACATTTTACTTTAGCGCTATCGACTTCCGCTTCTGTACCTTTTTCAGATGCTGGACAAGGGACGCCATTATATTTTCCGTTATATCCACCTGTTGCATCATCGCCGATTCCGATGAACATTGTTGTGCCAAGGTTTGTAGAAATGGTTGCACTATTGATTGCACCAATATTTCTGCCCATCAATACTGCAGGAAAGAGCATGAGTACTACCAAAGTGATTGCTGCAAACTCAATCTTTGATCTCTTTCCGGCCAAAGTTAGGAAATAGATAAAGAATATTGCAACACCAAAAAGGATATTTCTAGGCTGGAAGAAACATGAAAGACCGATTGTAAGGGCTGAAAGTGCAACTAATTTTTTAGAATATCCAAGTGAATTTTCTAACTTATCTTTCACAAGAAGTGCAATAGATATGAGCAAGAGGGCTGCAGCAGGTGTTTCATAGCCAACAACATTCGAACTCAGAGAGAGAGTTGGATTGAAACTAATGAAGAAAGATACAGCTACAGCTAAAAATGCGATTCGAGTTGAGGCTAGTTGCTTTGTGAAAAAATATGTTGCGTATGCAAAGAGCAGACCTTGGGTAATTGAAAGTAGATAAAGGAAATTTCCAGCGGCAATTTTTACAAGTAACCAAATAAATATTGAATATCCTGCAGGCCAGTAATGAAGATTTCTGACTTCAGAGAAGAATCCATCGGCTTTGAGACCATCGACAGCACTCAAATAATTTTCACCATCAGCGCCAAGCCAGCCGCCTTGCACGGTGTTGCTCATAACAATCATTTTGATAAAGAAGGCAAGGGCAGGCACAACGATTAGCCAAATATGGCGGTTATCGTTTTTCTTAGCGACTACTGCTCTGCGACCTTTAGATTGTTTAGCCATCTGATGCGATTCCTTACTTCTTATATGAACCCTCTAAGTATGACGAGTGTGAGCCTGAATTTTGGGAACTTTGAATATCTCCCGCAATCCATGCCTTCATTCCGCGAGCGGACAAGCTTTTAATTGCTAAATCAGCAACGGAAGGATCAACAATTGCAACCATTCCGATTCCGCAGTTCCAAGTTCGCTCCATATCGCCTTGCGGCACCCCACCCATTGCAGCCATGTATTCCATTTCAACAGGAAGTGACCATGTTGAGCGATCGTATCTTGCACTTAGCCCTTGTGGAATTACTCGCGCAGTATTTTCAGCAATACCGCCACCTGTAATGTGGGAGAAAGTACGTAAGTTTTTCTCTAACACCTTGATAAGCGCCAAACAATCAAGTGTATAAATTTCAGTTGGAGTTAGAAAAACTTCTCCAGAAGATTTTCCATATTCAGAGACATGCGCCTCTAAACTCAATTTCTTTGTTTTGATAATATGACGCACAAGTGAAAATCCATTTGCATGAAAGCCACTCGATGGCATTGCAATAATTACATCACCTTTACGTACATGATCTGCACTGAGTAACTTATCTGCATCCACTGCCCCAGTTGCTGCCCCAGCAATATCAAATTCGTCATCGCCCAGTAGTCCTGGATGTTCCGCAGTCTCGCCACCGATAAGTGCGGTATTCGCTTTCTCGCATCCGCGCGCTATACCCGCAACTATTTCTGCAATTCGCTCTGGAATAACCTTGCCCACTGCAATGTAATCAGTCATAAATAATGGCTCTGCACCGCAGACCACTAAGTCATCGACAACCATTGCAACTAGATCTTCGCCAATCGTGTCGTACTTACCAAGGGCTCGAGCTATCTCTGTCTTTGTTCCCACGCCGTCGGTTGATGTTGCAAGCAATGGTTTATTGAATTTTTTCAGTGCGCTTGCATCAAATAATCCTGCAAATCCGCCAATACCGCCCATAACTTCAGGCCGTGATGCTTTTGCAATCGATGCCTTCATTAGCGCAACAGCAAGATCCCCTGCATCAATATCTACGCCTGCATCTTTATATGTAGACATTAGTGACCGTGAACTTCCGATATTTCTAGGCGCATTTTTCCTTCTGACATATCTGCTGGAATTGGAATTGGGTATGTGCCACTGAAACAGGCGCTACACAGACGATCTGAAGTTATTTCGGTTGCTGCAACAAGGCCTTCAAGTGATACGTAGGCAAGAGAATCAGCGCCAATTGAGCGGCGAATCTCTTCGGTATCTAAGCCACTAGCAATGAGTTCGGCGCGAGTAGCAAAATCAATTCCGTAGAAACATGGCCATTTTACAGGTGGGGAGGAGATGCGCACATGAATTTCTCGGGCACCTGCTTCTCTTAGCATCCGAACAATTGCGCGTTGTGTATTTCCACGAACAATTGAATCATCCACAACAACGATTCTTTTCCCTTCAATAATTTCGCGCAACGGATTTAGTTTGAGACGAATTCCTAATTGACGAATAGTTTGTGAAGGTTGAATAAAAGTTCTACCAACATATGAATTCTTTACAAGCCCGAGTCCAAATGGAATGCCAGATTCTTTTGCATAACCGATTGCCGCTGGTGTGCCAGATTCTGGAACTGGAATTACAAGATCAGCATCCGCCGGCGCTTCTCGCGCAAGTTGGGCACCGATTTGTCCACGCGTTGCATGAATTCCACGACCAGCAATTGTTGTATCTGGTCGAGCTAAGTAAACATATTCAAAGAGACAACCCTTTGGATCTGGCTCAGACCAACGGTGTGATCGGATTCCATCTTCATTGATTGCAAGAAATTCACCTGGTTCAACTTCGCGAACAAAGGATGCACCGACAATATCTAGTGCGGCGCTCTCTGATGCAACAACCCATCCACGCTCTAACTTTCCAATCACAAGTGGTCGCACGCCATGGCGATCGCGCGCTGCATAGAGTGTGTTTTCATCCATAAAGACAATTGAGAAAGCACCCTCTAGCTGTGGCAGAACCGCAAGTGCGCTTGCTTCAACATTCTTCTCATTTTGCAGCGCAATTAGCGCTGTCATAATTTCTGTATCAGTTGTTGCAACACGTTCATTTTTTGATGGAGTCACTTCAAGTTTTTGTACGATCTCCGCAAGATCTCCTGTATTTGTAAGGTTTCCATTATGAGCAAGTGCCAGCGTTCCATACTTTGTCGGACGCAACGTTGGTTGTGCATTGACCCATGTACTCGATCCAGTTGTGCTGTATCGACAATGACCAATAGCAAGATTTCCCTTGAGAACCGCTAAATCACTTTCAGTAAATACTTGAGAGACAAGACCCATATCTTTATAAACAAGAATTCGATTGCCATCACTTGTTGCAATACCGGCTGATTCTTGACCGCGATGTTGTAGCGCGTAAAGGCCATAGAAAGAAAGTTTTGCTACTTCTTCACCAGGTGCCCACACACCAAAGATTCCACATGCATCCTGTGGCCCTTTATCTTCATCAAAAAGATTGTGATTGAGCATTCCATCCGGGCGCCGCGTCATGATGTAATCCTAAGTGGTAAATATTGCGAAAGATTGGCGCGAACTCCCGACGCACTTATTGCACCACTATTCATCGCTGACTCCCATGTGATTTCCCCTTTAGCAAGTGCTAGCCACGTCTGTGCATCCATCTCGACAACATTTGGTGGTGTGCCTCGAGTATGTGTTGGGCCTTCTCCGCATTGCACTGCTGCATAGGGTGGAATACGAACTTCAATCGCACGCCCAGGTGCAATGGCAGTGAGTTGCGAAAGTGTTGCTTTCACCTCTTCGAGAACTGCTGTATCGCGCATCTCTTATCCAAACAATTTCGGAAATGTTGAGGTGTGTGCTGTTTTCAATTCTTGAAGCGAAATAGTTGTCTCATTGATGACAAGGG
The DNA here is from genome assembly GCA_945898065.1 of Bifidobacterium breve. Lineage (GTDB taxonomy): Bacteria > Actinomycetota > Actinomycetes > Nanopelagicales > Nanopelagicaceae > Planktophila. Next base: position 8,899 of record CAMDHH010000025.1, on the reverse strand, counting down.
AGTCTCCGCCAGTAGTTCCAAGTTTGCTCAATGAAATCTTGTATTTGGCGCAGAGATCTAAAAGAGCTCCTGCTTGTGAACTTTCAACTGCAACAATCACTCTTCCGGGTGTCTCACTCAATAAATCAATTGCAGTATCTTTGAGAGAAATAGTTGCACCGACCATATGGCGCAAAACCATTTCAGTAATTGACATTGCTAATCCACCTTGGCTCAAATCGTGCGCTGCTGTAAATATCTTTTCACTACGCCCAGCAAGTAATACTTCAATCAAGTTCATTTCATTTTGTAAATCTGCCGTTGGGGAATTTCCGCCCCGCTGACCATGCAGAAATGCCCATTCGCTGCCAGCTAAATCGGAGTGTGTGGTTCCCAATAAATAAAGTTCTAGTCCTGCTTTGTTGAAAGACATTGGTGTACGTGTTCGCACATCATCGATTACACCAAGAACCCCGATTACTGGAGTCGGCAAAATCGCAACATCACCCGTTTGGTTATAGAACGAAACATTTCCACCCGTAACAGGTAATCCCATTTCTAAACAACCATCTGCTAAACCACGCACTGATTCAGCAAATTGCCACATAACTCCTGGATCTTCAGGTGAACCAAAGTTCAAACAATTTGTTACTGCTAGCGGACGTGCACCTGCTGTTGCAATATTGCGAGCAGCTTCTGCAAGTGCCAACTTCGCACCTTGATATGGGTTGAGATAAGACCAATTCGCATTCGCATCTGTTGCAATAGCTACGCCTAGATTGGTTTTTTCATCAATTCGAACCATTCCTGAATCATCAGGTTGGGCTTGAATTGTATTACCTTGAACATATTTATCGTATTGCGCGGTGACCCAACTCTTATCTGCCATGTTAGGTGCAGATACTAATTTCAGTAGCGCTGCTTTTATCTCAGCAGAACTTTGTGGCATTGGCACTGAAATTGTTTGGGCATTGACGCGATCAATATATTCAGGTTGAGCAAGCGGGCGGTTATAGACCGGACCATCGTGGGCGACTGTGCGCGGTGGAACATCGACAATAAGTTCACCATTCCATGTAATTTCTAAATGCTTTCCATCTGTAACCTCACCAATAACAGTGACAGTTACATCCCACTTCTTGCAAATTTCTATGAAGCGCACAATCTTGGATGGTTCAACAATGGCGCACATACGTTCTTGTGATTCTGACATCAAAATTTCTTCTGGAGAAAGCGATGGGTCGCGAAGGGGAACTTTGTCGAGCTGTACTTTCATTCCGCCACTGCCACCAGATGCAAGCTCCGATGTTGCACATGAAAGCCCAGCGCCACCTAAATCTTGAATTCCAACAACTAAATCTTCTGCAAAGATTTCAAGAGAGCATTCAATAAGGACTTTCTCTACAAATGGATCTCCTACCTGAACGCTTGGACGCTTGGTTGATCCACCATCACCAAATGTCTCTGAGGCAAGTACGGATACCCCACCAATTCCATCGCCACCAGTTTTAGCGCCGTAGAGAACAACTAAGTTTCCAGCACCTGCAGCCTTAGCTAATTTGATATCACTATGGCGCATAACTCCCACGCAGAGTGCATTTACTAATGGATTTCCAATATATGTTTCGTCGAATACAACTTCGCCACCAATATTTGGTAACCCTAAACAATTTCCATATCCACCAACACCAGCAATTATTCCCGGCAATACACGGCGTGTATCTGGGGCATCAGCTGGACCAAATCGCAGCGGATCCATCACTGCAATTGGGCGAGCACCCATTGTTAAAATATCGCGCACGATTCCACCAACTCCAGTTGCAGCGCCTTGGTATGGCTCAACAAAAGATGGGTGGTTATGAGATTCAATTTTGAATGTAACTGCATATCCCTGTCCAACATCAACAACTCCAGCATTTTCACCAATACCTACTAATAAAGCATCGGATTTAGGGGCTTTCTCGCCAAATTGTTTGAGATGAACTTTCGATGATTTATATGAGCAGTGCTCTGACCACATCACCGAATACATTGCTAATTCTGAAGAGGTTGGGCGGCGTCCTAAAATTTCTTTGATGCGTGCGTATTCATCGGGCTTCAATCCTAATTCTTTGAATGGTTGAGCAGTATCTGGGCGTGCAACTGCTTGGGCGACGGTATCTAGTGACATTACTTCACCATCGCGTTCAGAATTGAAGTAAAGAATCCGAGACCGTCAGCAGATGGTCCAGTCAAAGTATCGATTGCATGTTCTGGGTGCGGCATGAGACCAACAACATTTCCACGCGTATTTGTAATTCCTGCAATTAGATTGCGTGAACCATTTGGATTTTCGCCAACGTAGCGAGCAATGATTCGCTTTTCTCCTTCAAGTGAAGCTAATGTCGCATCATCACATTGGAATGAACCTTCACCATTTTTGAGTGGAATAAGTATTTCTTGACCTTTGGAAAAGGATGAAGTCCATGGTGTATTTGTATTTTCAATTGAGATTACTTGATCTTTGCAGAGAAAATGAAGATCCGAATTACGAGTAAGTGCACCTGGCAATAAGTGTGATTCGCAAAGAACTTGGAAACCATTGCAAATTCCAAGAAGTGGCATGCCCTTATTTGCTTGTTCAATAATTGATGTCATTACTGGTGCGAAGCGAGAAATAGCGCCACAACGTAAGTAATCTCCGTAAGAAAATCCACCCGGCAAAATAACTGCATCTACATTCTTTAGGTCGGCATCTCCATGCCAGAGTTCAATAGCCTCTAATCCGCCTGCACGCACTGCGCGCGCAGCATCGCGGTCATCGAGTGTGCCTGGAAAAGTTACAACGCCAACTCTCATTACTTCTCTACTCTCACAACATAGTTTTCAATAACAGGATTGGAGAGTAAAACTTCTGCAGCCTTTTCTACCTCTGCAAGCTGCGCAGGAGTTGGCTCTCCCGCTACTTCAATTTCAAAACGTTTTCCTTGGCGCACTGATGTTGCAAAAGTAAATCCAAGACGTGGAAGCGCTGATGCAACTGCATTTCCTTGTGGGTCGAGAATTTCTGGCTTGAGCATTACATCCACCACGATTTTTGCCATTGTGCGCTCCCTTTTCTTAGAACTTGCTGCCGGTAATTCGAAAAAATGCTTCTTCGTAACGATGTGCTGTCTTTTCTACGATCTCATCTGGTAATTCTGGTGGCGGGCTATTTCTATCCCATCCACTGGTTACTAGATAATCACGTAAGAATTGTTTGTCATAGGAAGGCTGCGCGCCACCCGGTTTCCATGTTGATTGGTCCCAGAAGCGTGATGAGTCAGGAGTTAGGGCCTCATCTCCTAAAAGAACTTCACCTTCGCTATTTCGGCCGAATTCAAATTTCGTATCAGCCAGAATAATTCCACGAGATTGTGCAAATTCGGCAGCAGTCTCATAGAGCTTGATAGTTAGATTTTTGAGAGTCTGTGCATCATCTGCGCCTACTATTTTTGCTGCTAACTCAAAATCAATATTTACATCGTGATCACCGATGTCAGCTTTTGTAGCAGGTGTAAAAATGCTCGTTGGTAATTGTGAGCCATCTAGTAACCCTTCTGGAAGTGAATTTCCGCAAACTGCAGAATTCTTTTGGTACTCACTCCAACCACTACCCGTTAGATATCCGCGAGCAACGCATTCAATTTCAAACATTTCTAATGGCGCAACAATGATTGCTCTATCTTCAACTTCATCTGGTACATCAGTTGATACAACATGATTTGGAATTATGTCTTCAAGTAAATCAAACCAAAATAATGAAAGTTGAGTAAGTACTGCGCCTTTGCCAGGAATCTCTGTTGGCATAACCCAGTCATATGCGGAGATACGATCTGATGCAACGAGTAAAATATGATTGAGATTATTTGTATAAAGATCGCGAACTTTTCCGGTACGCAGATGTGTCCACCCAGGTATAGAAGGCGCTGGCGGTGGGCCAGCTATGCCGAAGCCGCTCACCGAATAGAGCCGGGCTTGTACTGCACTGCTGCAGGATGCGCGGAAGTAATCGCTTCAATGCGACTAACAACTCGAGCAACTTGTTGGCGAGCATCGCCAGTAAATTCAATTGGATCACTCAAAAGTGCATCGAGTGCTTCTCTATCTAGAGGTAAACGTGTGTCATTAGCGAGTGCGTCAAGAAGAGTATTGCTCTTACCTTCGCGCATATGTAGCGCCGCTTTGACTGCATGTTCTTTGATTACTTCGTGTGCAACTTCGCGTCCAACTCCTGCTTTTACTGCAGCCATAAGAATCTTTGTAGTTGCTAAGAATGGCAAGTAACGTGAAATCTCTGCATCGATTACTGCAGGGAATGCGCCAAATTCATTGATAATGGTGAGCATGGTTTCGAGTAATCCATCAAGTGCGTAGAAAGCATCAGGAATTGCAACGCGGCGCACAACGCTGCATGAAACATCGCCTTCATTCCATTGATCACCGGCAAGTTCGCTCACCATGGATGCATAACCGCGCAGGACAACTGATAAACCATTGACGCGTTCGCATGAGCGAGTATTCATTTTATGGGGCATCGCGCTGCTGCCAACTTGGCCAGCTTTGAATCCTTCAGTAACTAATTCTGCCCCTGCCATCAGTCGAATTGATGTAGCAAGAGATGAAGGTGCTGCCGCTAATTGTACAAGTGTTGTCACAACATCGTAATCAAATGAACGTGGGTAAATTTGACCTGTTGAATCTAAAACGTGATCAAAACCTAATTCTTGTGCAATAGCAATTTCTAAATCAGCATAAAGCAACGATGTTCCCAGTAAATCAATTGAATCTTGCGCTGTACCAACTGGGCCTTTGATTCCGCGCATCGGGTAACGCTCTTGTAGCGCCTCAAGTCGTGAGTATGCAAATAGTAATTCCTCGGCTGCGGAGGCAAATCTTTTTCCAAGAGTTGTTATCTGCGCTGGCACATTATGTGAGCGGCCAGCAATTGGTTGATCGCTGTATTGGAGTGCGCGCTCACCAAGTCGAGCAAGAAGAGAGACGGTCTTATCGTGAACAAGTGCAAGACCGTTCTTTATTTGTAACGCTTCAATATTTTCAGTGAGGTCGCGACTCGTCATTCCAGCATGAATAGCTTCATGGCCAGCGAGGGCGTTGAACTCTTCAATGCGCGCTTTCACGTCGTGACGTGTCTGCTTTTCTCTTTCATCAATTGAAGCGAGATCAACTTTTGTAATTACTTTCTCGTAATCTGTAATTACATCGCTAGAAATTTTGTGTCCGAGCTTTGATTGCGCACGCATGACCGCAATCCATAATTTACGCTCAGCAATTATTTTGGCTTCAGGGGCAAATATTTCGCGCATCGCACTCGATGCATACCTATTTGCTAGAAGACTCACTGATGAATTATCTGCCATTTAGTTGCCCTTCTCTGCCACCGACGCATTGAGCGCGATATCGCTTCGATAAAAGGAGCCCTCGAGGTCAATCTGCGAAATAGCTCGATATGCACGGTTGCGGGCCTCGGTTAGATCTGAGCCAATTCCAGTCACTGTCATGACTCGTCCGCCTGCAGAAACAAGTCCATTTCCATTCATTGCAGTTCCTGCGTGGAAAATTTGTACCTGATCAATTGTTGGAATTGATGTAATTGGTGCGCCACTCTTTGGTGCACTTGGATATCCATCGGCAGCAAGGACAACTGTGACCGCGCAATCATCTCGCCATTGCAATTGTGTATCTCCAAGATTTCCAGTTGCAGCCTTGTACAAAAGTGAAGCAAGTGGCGTCGCTAATCGCGGAATCAGTACTTGAGTTTCAGGATCTCCAAAACGTGCATTGAATTCAATGACTCGCGTTCCATGATCAGTGAGTGCAAGACCTGCATATAGAAGTCCAATAAAGGGGGTTCCTCGAGCTGCCATTTCTGCAATCATCGGTGCTAATACTTGTTTGTATGTATCTTCAATAATGTCACTAGGCGCCCATGGCAAAGGTGAATACGCACCCATCCCACCAGTATTTGGCCCAGCATCGTTATTTCCAGCACGTTTGAAATCTTGTGCCGGTTGCATTGCAAGAATTGTGTGGCCATCGCTTATTCCAAATAAAGAAACTTCGGGACCATCTAAATATTCTTCAATGACAACTCTTTGACAAGCAAGTGCGTGACTGAGCGCTTCTACACGATCACGTGTTACAACAACACCCTTGCCTGCAGCCAATCCATCATCTTTTACAACATATGGCACGCCAAATGCATCTAGTGCCTTTTCAATTTCTGCTTGTGTTGTGCATGTAAAACTCTTAGCAGTTGGTACTCCTGCATCTGACATAACTTCTTTTGCGAAAGTTTTTGAGCCTTCTAACTGCGCTGCTACTTTCGAAGGTCCAAATGTTGCGATTCCTGCTCGGCGTAATTCATCTGCAACGCCATTTACTAGTGGCACTTCAGGGCCAATAACAACAAGCTCTGCACCGATTTTTTGAGCGAGTGCAACGATTGCTAAATTGTCGGTAATTACAAGTGGATGCGTGGTTGCGATTTGCGCGATACCTGGGTTACCTGGTGCAACATGGAGTTCGCTGCACTCTGGATCTGCTTGTAGTCCTAGCGCAAGTGCGTGCTCTCGCCCGCCGCTTCCAACTAGGAGGATTTTCATATTTAGATGAAATCCTTTACAACTATTGTTTGATCGCGCCCGGGTCCAACACCAATTGCACTCATTGGAGCACCCGAAATTTTTTCTAGGAATGCAATATATGCCTGTGCATTCTTTGGAAGATCACTGAGTTTGCGTGCCCCAGAGATATCTTCTTTCCAGCCATCAAGATATTCATAAATCGGTTTTGCGTGATGGAAATCAGATTGTGACGATGGCAATTCTTCAACTCGCTTACCATCAATATCGTAGGCAACACATACTGGAATTTTCTCCCAACCTGTTAGCACATCTAGTTTTGTGAGGAAGAAATCAGTGAGGCCGTTTACGCGCACTGCATACCGTGCGATAGGTGCGTCATACCAACCGCAACGACGTGCGCGACCAGTAGTTACACCGATTTCGCCACCAATGGTGCGAAGTTTTTCTCCATCTTCATCGAATAATTCAGTTGGGAAAGGTCCGCTACCAACACGAGTTGTATATGCCTTCACTATTCCAATAACGCGGCCAATCTTTGTTGGTCCGATTCCACTACCTGTACAAGCACCGCCTGCAGTTGGATTACTCGATGTCACAAATGGATACGTTCCATGATCAACATCGAGAAGGGTTCCTTGCGATCCTTCGAGCAAGACTTGCTTACCCGCTTTGAGCGCTTGATCTAAGAGCAAAACAGTATCTGCAACATATGGTCGCAAGATTTCTGCATAGGCCAAATACTCTGTGAGAACTTCATCGACTTCAATATCTTTGCGGTTGAAAACCTTGATAAGTACCTGGTTTTTGTCGCGAAGAGCTGCTTCAAGTTTTTGACGCAAAATGGATGGATCAAATAGATCCTGAACGCGAATACCGATTCGGTTAATCTTGTCTGCATAAGCAGGTCCGATTCCGCGACCAGTTGTTCCTATCTTTGCTTTTCCTAAGAAGCGTTCTGAAACTTTATCGATTGTGCGGTGATATGGGGTAATCAAATGCGCATTGGTACTAATTACTAATTTGCTGCAATCAATACCGCGCTCTGTTAATCCCCTGATTTCTTCAAGTAATACACCTGGATCAATCACAACACCGTTACCAATAACTGGAATTACATTCGGACTCAAGATTCCAGAAGGCAATAAATGCAGTGCATACTTTTGATCGCCGATAACGACTGTGTGACCCGCGTTGTTTCCGCCTTGATAGCGAACAACATAATCAACGCGGTCACCGAGAATATCTGTGGCTTTACCCTTGCCTTCGTCGCCCCATTGAGCGCCAAGAAGAACTATCGCAGGCATTGGTAAAGCCTTTCTCTTGCAGTGAAATTACTTGAGTAGTGATGTGCCAGTTGAGCGAAGATCTTCGCAAGCAACACCGATGCGTGCAGCCATGCCAGCTTCTGCAGCTTTGCCCCATGCGCGTGGGTCGTAAGCCTTTTTATTTCCAACTTCGCCATCAATTTTGAGAACGCCATCATAGTTTTTCATCATGTGATCAACCACAGGACGAGTAAATGCATATTGAGTATCAGTATCGATATTCATCTTTACAACACCATAGTCGAGTGATTCGCGAATTTCAGTAAGGAGTGAGCCTGAGCCACCGTGGAAAACAAGGTCCATTGGCTTGCTTCCTTCAGGAAGGCCAAGCTTCTTAGAAACAGCATCTTGTAATGTGCGAAGAATTTTTGGTTGCAATACAACGTTTCCTGGCTTGTAAACACCGTGAACGTTTCCAAAAGTTGCAGCAACCATGTAACGAGTACTTGGATCAGAACCCAAAGTTTCGATAGTCATGAGTGCATCTTCAGGAGTTGAGTACAGCTTTGCATCATGCTTTGCTTCAACGCCATCTTCTTCTCCGCCGACAACACCGATTTCAATTTCAAGAATTGTCTTTGCGGCGATTGACATCTTCTGCATCTCTGCAGCAACTTTCATATTTTCTTTCATATCAACGGCTGAGCCATCCCACATATGTGAATTGAATAGCGGTGCCTTGCCTGACTTGATTCGCTCTGCGCCAAGTGCAAGTAATGGCTTCATGAAACCATCGAGCTTTTCAGCTGGGCAATGATCAGTGTGAATACCAATATGTACGTTGTAATTCTTAGCAACGATATGTGCGTACTCGGCGAGCGCTACCGCTCCATCGACCATCTTCTTAATTGTTGAGCCAGATGCATATTCAGCACCGCCCCATGAAAATTGAATAATTCCATCTGATTGCGCTTCGGCAAATCCACGAATAGCTGCAGTGATGGTCTGTGATGATGAAACGTTGATTGC
>CAMDHH010000024.1 GCA_945898065.1 Bifidobacterium breve | reverse complement strand
ATAACAGAGCGAAACCAGCCATCTCCAAGGAGAATTACGATCGCATTCTTGTCTACAAGGTTTGTAACAGCGAATGTTTGTACCGCTATCTGAACGCCATAATCAGTAGAGCCAGGTGTTAGTTCTTCATCACCAATCTTTACTCCATTAATAAAGAGTTGATATTGACCCTGCGCGGTTGCTCGAACACGCGCACTCTCTACCTTCTTAGCGCATGCGAATTCAAAGCGAAGTTGGTAGACAGGTCTGTGCTCTAGTTCTGGGACTTCGCTTTCAACTACTTTGATCCAACGTGCAGAAAGTTCGTTGGCGTTGAATGCTAATGAATACGGTGAATGTGGGTGCAATGTTTGGCTCATACCTAAGAATAATTCCCTAGGTAAAGAAGGTCAATGCTTTTTAGGTGTAAATAGCTTTGGGGCTAAACTTTTTCTAATTGCATTTCGTGCTTCTGCCAGATTAGCGAATTCTCCCGAAGCAATTGCTTGCATAGCAACATTGCCGATAAGAGTTGATTCCGTTGGACCAGCCGAGATTACACATCCTGTTGCATTGGCTGCCATCTGATTGAGTAAGTGAATTTGAGAACCACCACCGAGAATATGAATTTTTACAATTTTCTTACCCGTAACTGCTTCTATCTCTTCAAGTGTCTTTTTGTAGGCAAGTGCCAAACTAATGAAAATACAACGAATGTAGTCACCATGGTTTTGTGGCTCTGCTTGATTGCTTTCACGGCAAAATCGTGCAACCTTGCGTGGCATATCCCCTGGTGTTGCAAAGAGGAGATTATTTGGATCAATGATTGATGTAAAAGTTGATTTTTCTGCAAATGAAATGAGCTCAGCGAGTTCTGGAGTAAATCCTTCTTCGCGCCATGTACGCCGGCATTCTTCGAAGATCCATAGACCGGTAATATTTTTGAGAACGCGTACAGTATTTTCAACGCCAAGTTCGTTGGTGAGGTTGATTGCAAAAGCATCACTGCCGCGATATGGAACACTAGATTCAATTCCAAGAAGTGACCATGTTCCACTCGATAAATAAGCCTCAATTTCAGGGTTTTCTATAGGGGCACCCGCAACAGCTGAGGCTGTGTCATGAGAGCCAGTTGCTACAACTTTGATTCCATCGAGGGATCCGTGCCCTCGAATAACACCTAAATCACTTCCTGGCTCATGCAAAGCAGGGAATATGTCCCCGCGAAGTCCAAGTAATTCAATGAGTTGGTAATCCCATGTGCGTGATTTCGTATCTAATAATTGAGTCGTTGATGCATTAGTTATTTCAGTAGATGCAACACCGGTTAGGGCGTGATTCAAAAAGTCTGGAATTAATAAAAATTGCGCAGCAGCCACATAGTTCGGATCACTTTTGGCAGCAATCAATTGATAAATAGAATTGAGCGATAAAAATTGGATTCCAGTAGTTTGATAAATTCGTTCTTTGCCATATTTTGCAAGCGTTGCCTCAAATGCAACTTGATTTCGAGGATCCCGATATGAGCGAATCGGTAGTAATTCTTTGCCTGCAGAATCTAGAAAACCATAATCAACAGCCCATGAATCAATAGCGAGGGAGGTGACAGGACCAAGTTCGGCAGCTTTTTGGATACCAATGATTGATTCTTTGAGAATAAATTCCCAATCCCACCGCATAGCGCCATCTTCAGTTGTAATTACTTCATGAGGAAAGCGGTGCACAACATTGATATCAAAAGTTTCTAAATTGGTATCGACGAGTGCGACGCGTCCCGATGTTGCACCGAGATCAACAGCAATATAGCGGCCCATGATTAGCGCAAGAAAGCTGCTGCAACTCCACCATCGACTGGAATATGAAGTCCCGTAGTAAGTGGCAATTCATTTGAACAAAGAACAAATACTGCTGCAGCAATGTGATCTGGAAGAACTTCCTTCTTCAAGATTGTGCGCTGTGCGTAATATTCGCCAAGTTTTTCTTCTTCTACTCCATAGACAGCTGCGCGCTGCGCACCCCATCCACTAGCAAAGATTCCAGAACCTTTTACTACTCCATCAGGATTTACGCCATTGACGCGAATTCCGTAAGCGCCAAGTTCTGCAGCAAGTAAGCGAACTTGATGTGCTTGATCAGCTTTAGTCGCACCGTAGGCAACATTGTTTGGACCAGCAAATACACTATTTTTAGAGGAGATATAGACAATATCGCCACCCATCTTTTGGGCAATCATTGCTTTCGCTGCTTCGCGAGAAACAAGGAATGAACCACGCGCCATCACATTATGTTGAACATCCCAGTCGGTTACTGATGTTTCCACGAGCGGCTTACTAATAGATAGTCCAGCATTGTTGAGAACTAAATCAACGCCACCAAAAGCTAGAGCACATGCATCAACAGATGCGGCAACTGCGCTTTCATCAGTGACATCTACTGAGACAGCGAATGCCTTATCTTTTCCGCCAAGTTCTGCAGCAACTTTTTTTGCTGCTTCGAAGTCGCGGTCTGCAATAACTACACATGCACCTTCGGCTGCAAGACGCTCTGCTGTCGCCTTACCAATTCCTGAACCCCCACCAGTTACTAGTGCAATACGTCCAGCGAGTGCTTTTGGCTTTGGCATACGACGAAGTTTTGCTTCTTCAAGATCCCAGTATTCAATATTGAACTTTTCAGATTCAGCGATTGGCTTATAGCTAGAAACAGATTCCGCACCGCGCATCACATTGATTGCATTGATATAGAACTCACCGGCTACGCGTGCAGTCTGCTTATCTTTTCCAAAGCTAAACATTCCAACACCTGGCACCAAAATAATGAGTGGATCGGCGCCACGCATTGCAGGTGATTCTTTAGTTGCATAGCGGTTGTAGTAATCGGCATATCCCTTGCGATACTCCTCATGTAATTCGTGAGCACGAGCAATCACGGTTTCAATAGGTGCATCTGCTGGGGTATCTAAAATCATTGGAGATACTTTTGTGCGCAAGAAGTGATCTGGGCATGATGTACCGAGGGCGCCAAGGCGTGTTAACTCTTTGCGAGAGATGAAATCAAGGACTACATCTGCATCGCTAAAGCTTCCAATCATGCGAGCATCGCGTGATGCAATTCCTCGAAGAGTTGGAGCAAGCGCTGCTGCGCGCGCACGACGTGCATCGGGTGAAAGTGGTGCCCATTGCGCTACAACCTCACCAAATGGATCCTTGCGACCGTTATCGGCTAAGAACTTTTCTGCTTTATTTATAGCGTCAATTGAGCGTTTTTCGCACTCTTCACTAGTACTTGCCCACGTTGTTAGACCGTGACCGCCAAGAATTGCACCCTTTGCACTTGGATTTTTCTTTGCAAGTTCGGCGATATCTAGACCTAATTGAAAGCCTGGGCGGCGCCAATCAATCCACAATATTTCATCGCCAAAACATTTCTTAGTTAGCGCTGGGCCATCAGCGGCAGTTGCAAGAGCAATAATTGAATCTGGATGCAAATGATCAACATGTGCAACATCGACAAGACCATGCATTGCAGTATCGATACTTGGCGCAGCGCCACTTTTTCCAAATGTGCAGTAATCGAATAGAGCAACCATTTCATCTTCATGCTCAAGCCCGCGATAAACATTAGCGAGTGCTTTCAATCGATCAAGATAGAGAGCCGCGAGGCCACCCTCCTTGAGAGTTCCAAGATCTCCGCCAGAGCCCTTTACATACATAACTTCTACATCAAGACCAGTTGATGGATCTTTTGTAGCGCCCTTTGCAGATGTATTACCACCGGCATAGTTTGTATATTTAGGATTACTCCCCAGACGATTGCTACGACCTAACAACTCTTCAATTGTTTTATTACTCGCCATCAAAAATTACGCTCCCCAGCCTGCTTGGTTGCCACCGACGCGTTCGGTCGCAATTTTCTTTGCATATCCACTTGCTGCATATGCCTTCATTGGTTCTGGATCAATTCCATTATCAGCGCGGAATTCGCGAAGTAATGGGCGAACATCAGTGTTGTATGCATCCATCAATACTTCATGGGCTGCTAAGACATCGCCAGCAACCTGAGCCGCCTTGAGTGCACTTTGATCGACAGTGATTGCTTTAGCAACCGCTTCTTGCACATTCATGATTGAGCGAATTTGACCAGGAATCTTTGCCTCAATGTTGTGGCATTGATCGAGCACATATGAAACTGGTGTACCAACATCAAAACCGCCACCAACATTTACTTCGTGCATAATGCGGAAGAGTTGGAATGGGTCTGCAGCACCAACAATAAGGTCATCATCAGCGTAGAAACGTGAGTTAAAGTCGAAGGCTCCGAGGCGCTTTGCACGCAACAAATTAGCAACAATGAACTCAATATTTGTACCAGGTGCGTGGTGACCAGTATCGACAACAACCCATGCCTTTGGTCCCAGTGCTAAACAGTGCACAAGAGATGTTCCCCAGTCAGGAACATCTGTGTGATAAAAAGCTGGTTCAAAGAATTTATATTCAAGAAGCAAACGTTGGTTATCTCCAAGGCGCGCATATGCCTTTTCGAGTGATTCGGCTAAGCGATCTTGGCGCTCGCGAATACTGTCTTGACCTGGATAGTTAGTTCCATCTGCAAACCACAATTTGAGATCGCGCACACCAGTGATATCCATGATGTCGATACAATCGATGAGGTGTGCAACTGCCTTTGCACGAATCTTTCGATCTGGATTACAGACAGAGCCTAGAAGGTAATCATCATCTTGGAATGTGTTTGAGTTGATTGTTCCAAGGGATACACCAAGTGATTTTGCATGCTCTGAAAAGTTTGCGTAGTCGGCAACTTTGTCCCATGGGATGTGGAGTGCAACTGTTGGCGCAGCACCCGTGTACTTATGTACTTGCGCAGCATCTGCAACTTTTTCATATGGGTCGCGCGGAACTCCCGGTTGTCCAAATACTTTGAAGCGCGTACCTGAATTACCATATGCCCATGAAGGTGTCTCAATCGCTAAACGCTTGAGTACTTCTTTTACTTGCGCTGCATTTGCCATGTTTCTCTCTTTTCCTTTATTTGAGGTAAAAAACGTTTTCGAGTGAGATAAAACCTTCATCGGCGCGCTTATCGCCGAGGTCTAAGAAGAATGGAGCCATAAATTTCTGCCAGCGCTCATTTACTTCCTCCGATGCCATGCCAGCAAGGGCTGCCTGTAGATCTGGAGTTTCAAAATAACCAAAGAGGGAGCCATCGCTTCGATCTAGAAAGATTGAATAGTTATGCCATCCTGTTTTCTCCAGAGCAGCCAACATATCTGGCCAGACCTTCGTATGGTGTTCGACATATTCATCGAGCATCTCTGTGCGAAGCTGTAAGCGAAAGCCAACGCGCTCCATAAAATTCTCCCTTGTGGAATTGAATCGTTTCACCGCTTGTTTGCCAATATTAGTTTCAGTACGAGCGTGAGTCAATAAAATCTGAGAATTAAATTACTCTGACCATCTCAATTAGATTGACACGATTCAATTACAGAGAGCATTATCGCCCTCATGAGTACGAACCTGCGTGATGTAGCGAGGCAGGCTGGCGTATCAGTGGGCACTGTTTCCAATGTGCTCAATCGTCCCGATGTTGTATCACCGAAAACTCTTGAACGAGTTCAAAAAACAATAGCCGATCTTGGCTTTGTTCCTAATGGTTTTGCTCGTCAATTGCGATCTGGGTATAGCCGCACAATCGGATTAGTTGTACCCGATGTTGCAAACCCTTTCTTTACTGAAGTTGCACGTGGAGTTGAAGATGCCGCGAGTAAACGCGATTACGCCGTCTTTCTTTGTAACTCAGATGAAAGTTTAGAGAAGGAAAATAAATATTTATCTGTCTTGATCCAACAGCAGGTTCGTGGCGTGCTGATTACTCCCTCAGATTCCAAGAGCCATCAATACGAAAATTTACGTGAGCGTGGAATCTCCGTTGCTCTGCTAGATACTGAAACAAAGAACTCGTCACAATGTTCTGTTTCAGTAGATGACGTACGGGGCGGTGAATTAGCTATTGAGCACCTTGCCTCACTCGGCCACAAAGAAATTGCTTGGGTAACTGGTCCTGAAACTATTCCACAAGTTGCCGACCGAACAGTTGGCGTTATGCGCGCAGCAAAAATTGCTAAAGTTGAAATCTCCACTGTTCGGGTGGCACTCATGAATAGTGCGCAAGGAACAGATGCAGTCAAAAAAATACTTGCCCTCAAAAAGATGCCCTCCGCTATTTTTTGTGGAAACGATCTTTTAGCCTTTGGCGTTATGCGTGGCTTACTCGATGCTGGTAAAAAGATTCCAGAAGATGTATCACTACTTGGTTATGACGATATTGCATTTGGAAATTCAGCAGCAGTGCCGCTCTCTTCAATTTCACAGCCTGCATATCAACTGGGAGTTACAGCAGCCGAATTATTGATTTCAGAGTGCGAAGAGAGTGAAGATCACGCCCACCAACAGATTAAGTTCCAGCCTCAATTAGTTGTACGAGCCTCAACTACAAAAAAGAAATAGTTAGTCTCTGCGCAATAAATTGACGTGTTTTGGCTTCAATTCATCGAGTGAATTAACGCCAATAAGCTTCATATTTCGAATCATTTGAATGCGCATAATCTCGAGTGCACGTTCAACACCAGCTTGTCCTCCAGCCATAAGGCCGTACAAATATGCACGACCTACATATGCAAATTGAGCACCGTGGGCGACAGCTGCTAAAACATCTGCGCCATGCATGATTCCTGTATCAATATGGAGTTCGTAATCTTTCTTGAACTCTTTCTTGATATCGGCGAGAAGGTGAAGTGGTACCTGCGCACGATCTATCTGGCGACCGCCGTGATTGGAAAAGAGGACTGCATCAGCACCAAGTTTTGCTGCTTTCTTAGCATCATCTAAATTTTGAACACCTTTGATAATCAAATTGCCATCCCATTGTTCACGGACCCATTTAAAATCTTCAAATGTCATTGTTGGGTCAAACATGAAATCAAGAAGTTCAGCAACGGTTCCGTTCCAACTTGAAAGGGAGGCAAAGCTAATTCCAGGAGTAGTGAGAAAGTTCATCCACCAGTTAGGACGCGGGAGTGCATTGATAAGTGTTTTCACAGTCAGTGATGGTGGAACAGTGAGGCCGTTATATGAATCGCGCAAGCGATGACCTGCAACAGGAACATCTACTGTAAGCATCAAAGTATTAACGCCAGCTTTTTTTGCTCGATCAACGAGTGCCATACTCGCATCGCGGTCTTTCCACATATAAAGCTGGAACCAGTTGTGACCGTTAGGCGCAGCAGCTACTACATCTTCAATTGTTGTTGTTCCAAGAGTTGAGAGCGTAAATGGAATTCCAAATTTTTCTCCAGCGCGTGCAACGGCTCGCTCACCCTCTGTCTGCATCATGCGAGTAAATCCAGTTGGCGCCAAACCAAATGGCATTTCAAAAGTTTCACCTAAAGTTTCGCGAGTGATATCTACCTTTGAAACATCGCGAAGAATGTTTGGAATAAATTCAATATCTTTGTATGCCTGGCGAGCGCGATCTAAACTCGACTCAGATTCTGCCGATCCATCTGTGTAATCAAAGGGGCCCTTAGGTGTGCGCTTCTTTGCAATGTCGCGCAGATCCCAAATTGTGTATGCCTTAGCGAGACGCGCTTTCTTGCGATGAATGGTTGGCATCGTGAACTTGAGCAAAGGCGCGAGCTCTGAGACCTTTGGGAATTGGCGCTTCACATTCTTAGGGGATTTCATATAGGAATCCTAAAGGGCGCGGGAATAAAGGGCATCCCTAGTCGGTTCCTTCTATAGGAAACCTGAGTCGCTGCGGCTCAACTTTGTGAGTATTATCGACTCAGGTACCAAGACACCTCGACCTCAGATTGGGCTCGAGAGAAGAAAAAGGAGCACTACATAATGGCTAGAGCAGTCGGAATCGACTTAGGAACAACCAATAGTTGCGTATCAGTTCTTGAAGGTGGCGAGCCAACAGTTATCGCCAATGCCGAGGGCGCTCGCACGACCCCATCGATTGTTGCCTTTGCTAAAAATGGCGAGGTCTTGGTTGGTGAAGTTGCAAAGCGTCAATCGGTCACAAATGTTGAGCGCACGATTCGTTCGGTCAAGCGCCACATGGGTACTAACTGGGCCATCGATATTGATGGCAAGAAGTACACATCACAAGAAATTTCTGCGCGAGTACTACAAAAACTCAAGCGCGATGCCGAGGCATATCTTGGCGAGACAGTAACGGATGCCGTTATTACCGTCCCTGCTTACTTCAACGATGCACAACGTCAAGCAACAAAAGAAGCTGGCGAAATTGCCGGTCTCAATGTTCTACGAATTATCAACGAGCCAACTGCTGCTGCGCTCGCATACGGTCTTGATAAGGCCGATCAAGAGCAGACAATTCTTGTATTCGACTTAGGTGGTGGAACTTTTGACGTTTCACTTCTAGAAATCGGAGATGGAGTTGTCGAAGTAAAGGCAACTAATGGTGATAACAATCTTGGTGGAGATGACTGGGATCAAGCACTTGTCGATTACTTAGTTCAAACATTTGGTTCTAAGAATGGTATTGATCTAACAAAAGATAAGATGGCGATGCAACGTATTCGTGAAGCTGCTGAAAAAGCAAAGATCGAACTTTCATCATCACAATCTGCATCAATCAATTTGCCATACATCACAGTAGATTCTGAAAAGAATCCATTGTTTATGGATGAAACAATTACACGTGCACAATTCCAATCATTGACAGCGCCGCTACTTGAGCGTTGCAAGAAGCCATTCCAAGCAGTTCTCAAAGATGCTGGAATTCCAATTGCAAATATTCAAAGCGTTGTACTCGTAGGCGGATCAACTCGTATGCCTGCAGTTGTAGATCTTGTTCGCGAACTCACTGGCGGGAAAGAGCCAAATAAGGGCGTAAACCCTGATGAAGTTGTTGCAGTTGGTGCATCCCTTCAAGCCGGCGTTCTCAAAGGTGAAGTAAAAGATGTATTGCTTCTCGATGTCACACCTCTCTCGCTTGGTATCGAAACCAAGGGTGGAGTGATGACAAAATTAATCGAGCGCAACACAACTATTCCTACAAAGCGCAGTGAAATCTTTACGACTGCCGATGACAATCAACCAGCAGTACAGATTCAGGCTTACCAAGGTGAGCGTGAAATGGCTACATATAACAAGAAATTAGGCATGTTTGAACTCACTGGACTTCCACCTGCACCACGCGGAATTCCACAGATCGAAGTTACATTCGATATCGATGCAAACGGAATCGTTCACGTTTCTGCAAAAGATCTTGGTACAGGTAAAGAACAGAGCATGACAATTACAGGTGGCTCTGCACTTTCAAAAGATGAGATTAATCGCATGATGGAAGATGCCGAAGCACATGCTGAAGAAGACCGCCAACGCAAAGAAGAGGCAGAGATTCGTAACGCTGGAGACTCACTTGTTTATCAGACTGAAAAGTTCATTGCTGATAATGCAGAAAAACTTAGCGAAGGCGAAGCCGCAACGAAGAAGGCAGAGACTGAGGAAGCACTCGTTGAACTCAAGAGCGCACTCGGTGGAGCTAACTTCGAGATGATTAAGTCAGCGACGCAAAAGGTTGCAACCGTTAGCCAAGCACTTGGTACTGCACTCTACGCATCAGCTGGAGCAGATTCGCAAGAAGGTGCACCAGCCGATGATGGCGTAGAAGATGCCGAGATCGTTGAAGAACAAAAGTAATGAGTGACTCAACTGAAGTTGTTACTGATGAAGTAACACCAGAAGTTGTAGTGGAGGCTGCGCCGGAACAAGAAATTGATCCGGTTGCAGCGCTTACTGCTGACTTACAACGTCTCCAAGCCGAGTATTCAAATTATAAAAAGCGTGTAGAGCGCGACCGCGCCCTTGCACATGAATTAGCAATCGGCGCTGTTCTCACAGAGCTACTTGCACTCCATGACGATGTTGATCGCGCATCGGAGCATGGTGAACTCACCGGGGGATTCAAAGCAGTTGCTGATCAACTCAATGCCATTACTTCACGTATTGGCTTAGAAAAATATGGCACTGAGGGCGACCCATTTGACCCACAAATTCATGAAGCACTTCTCCATGACACATCTACCGATGTTGCTACGCCAACGGCTACAAAAATTCTGCAACCTGGCTATAAATATAAGGATCGGATCTTGCGTCCTGCACGCGTTGCAGTAACTGATCCTGCCGAAAGCGAATAACTATGGCTGCCAAAGACCTGTATGAAAAAGATTTCTATAAGGTCCTTGGCCTGCCAAAGACAGCGCAAGGCGATGAAATAAAGAAGAAATACCGCACTTTGGCACGTGAATTACACCCTGATAAAACAAAGGGTGATTCAGTGCGAGAAGAAAAGTTCAAAGAAGTATCTGAGGCATACGAGATTCTCTCCGATGCTAAAAAACGCGCTGAATACGATGAAGCGCGATCACTTTTTGAACGCGGTGGGTTTAGATCGCCACAGGGTGGACAAAACTTTCAGGGCGGTGACCTCAATGATTTATTTGGCGGAGGAAATCCTCAAGATATTTTTGCAAATCTCTTTGGCGGTGGCGGACGGCGTGGCCCACGTAAAGGACAAGATTTACAGACAGAGGCAACAATTACTTTCCGTGAATCAGTATTTGGAACAACTCTTGAATTAAAACTTACATCCGATCGCGGAGTGCCACAAAACGTTTCCGCACGTGTGCCAGCGGGTGTAAATGATGGTGCAAAGATTCGCGTCAAAGGAAAAGGCGCGTATGGTGAAGCAGGTCCAGGGGATTTGTTTATTTTGCTCCATGTGAAACCACATCCAATTTTTTCTCGCAAAAGCGAAAACCTAATGATTGTTCTTCCCGTTACTTTCACTGAAGCTGCCCTTGGCGCCGATATTAAAGTCCCAACGCTCTCTGGTGATGATGTCACTGTTCGTCTTGCACCAGGAACTCCTAATGGTCGAGTCTTGCGAGTAAAGGGACGCGGGATAACTAAAGGTTCAACAACAGGGGATTTACTTGTAACCGTTGAAGTTCAAGTACCGCAGCGCGTTGAAGGTAAAGCAGCTGAGGCACTGAGAACATTTGAGAAAGAAACTGAAAGTATTGATGTGCGTGCGGAATTTATCTCTAAGGCATCGATATGACACAAGAACCAGAAGATTCGGAGATCAAAGACGACATTGGTTTATATGTAATCTCTGTTGCTGCAGAACTTTCAGGTCTACATCCACAAACATTGCGTCAATACGATCGCTTAGGTTTAGTTTCACCAGAGCGAACTGAAGGCAGAAATCGTCGCTATTCATTACGCGATATTGCATCACTGCGCATGGTTGGTCGCTTAGTAGGAGAAGGAATAAATCACGCAGGAGTTAAGCGCATTATTGAACTTGAATCAGCAATGGTAAATATGGCACTTGAAGTAGCGAAATTACGTATAGAAGTTAATGCTCTCATTGATGCAAATCCACCAAAGGGGCTTGCAATCCGAAAGAAAAACAACGTTATCGTCTATAAAGACGGTAACTGAGTTCTTTCTCGCTTATCAATATTGGCTCTACTCTTTCGCAAAATTGGTGCTTCAAAGAATCTCCAACTAATTTCGGCAAAAACCCACGTTAGCATAATTACAAGCAATGTTGAATCCGCCCAACGCCCCAAATTAATTGTTCCGTAGTAGTAATAAGTATCATCCATTTTATTCTGCCAAATTTGCATAATCATGTAATGCCATAGGTAAAGGCCAAATGAGAGGGTGGCGACTCGTTTAAAGAAACGCATTTCAAGGAAGTTTCCAAGGAATCTACTAAATGGAACATTAGCGAGTGCGAATGCAACAAGTGCTGCATAAACAGGAGAGAGGTATGGTTGACGAGTAATTGCATCAGGCACTCCAGGTATCAGGCGAACTTGAATAAGTACAAATGCAACCAAAATTCCTGCAAGAGATAACAGATCATATTTTCTGGAGGGCTGTGTTCCCTTTGATTTCTTATGGGAAATATAGAGAGCGGCGCATGCGCCAAGTAAGAATTGAGTGAAGAAAGATGCGAGGTTCCAGTATGGCAACCAAAGTTTTGCTCCTCCTGCCCAACCCCATTCCCATCCCTTGAGGTAATCATCTGTCATAAAGAATTTAATGATGAGTGGTTGTAAAGATTGAAGAAATACGATCCAGATTCCCATTCCAATTGCTGCTGCTTTTACCGTGCGTGCTTTCCAAAAAATTGAGAAGAGAACGATTGGAAGCAAAATGTATGACCAAATCTCAAGAGTAATTGTCCATAGTGGTGGATCAAGTTCGGAGGCAAAGAATGTATTCCAATGAAAATGTGAAACTAGGAATACGCCTGAAACGATGCGAGACCAGACAATCTTGAAATCTAGAATTTGGACAGCAAGCAAAGTAGATAAAATTAGTATCAGGTAATAGGCGGGCAAAATACGAGCCGCTCTATTCTGAAAGTATGTACGCATCTTTGGCTGTGGGGTATGGCCGATAAATGCATTCCAGAATGGAGTAGCGAGCAAGCAGCCTGAAAGCACGAAGAAAATACTGACGCCAACCTCACCGCGCATGCCCATGTATTGAATAACTTGTACCCACATTGGCGAGGCAATTGGATCGAGGCGCTGCATGACATGGTGATAAATAACCATCATGCAAGCGATTGCGCGGAAGCCGTCAGCACCTCTAATACGTGAATTCATATGACTCCCCCTACTGCTATTTCAATTGTGGGAGAGTAACTCAGAATTAGAATTTGTACACGATAGGCTTTCCGTATGAGCGCACGAGATCTTCTAAAAGAGCAAATAATTAAAAAGGCTGTTGTACATGGAAAGGTCATTCTCTCTTCGGGTAAAGAGGCTGACTATTACGTTGACCTTCGCCGCGTCACGCTCGATCACGAGGCAGCTCCACTAGTCGGAGAAGTAATGCTCGATCTTTTGAAAGATTGGGATTACGAAGCTGTCGGCGGCTTGACTCTAGGGGCAGACCCTGTTGCAACAGCAATGATGCATGTGGCTGCGAGCCAAGGAAAAAAACTTGATTCATTTGTTGTTCGCAAAGCTGAGAAAGCACATGGGCTACAACGTCGCATCGAAGGACCTGATGTAAAGGGTAAGCGAGTAGTCGCTGTTGAAGATACTTCAACTACTGGGGGTTCAGTTCTAACAGCAGTTGAAGCGCTTATCGATGCCGGAGCAATAATTGTTGGAATCGCCGTCATTGTGGAGCGCGGGGCACAGCAAGCGATACTCGATGCGGGATATGAATATCGCACAGCATTTTCATTGACTGATCTGGGTCTCTGACTTATCGTTGCGGGCGTGAAAACTTTTACACCAAGTAAGTTCTTATATGGTGCTTGTTATTATCACGAATACAACCAAGTACCTCGCCTCGATAAAGATTTTGAACTTATGGAAGAAGGCGGACTCTCCGTTCTTCGCGTTGGCGAATCTGTGTGGTCACTGTGGGAACCATCCGATGGAGTTTTCAATTTAGAGTGGTTGCAACCAATATTAGATAAAGCGCAAAAGCAAGGTATTTCAATCATTATTGGCACACCTACATATTCAATTCCACCATGGCTGGCGAGTAAGCATCCAGAACTCATTGCCCAGCGCAAAGCGGGCCAACCAATTGCATATGGCCATCGTCAAAATGTTGATTATTCCAATCCGCTATTTCTCACATATGCAGAGCGCGTTATTCGCAAAATTGTCGAACGTTACAAAGATCATTCATCAATTATTGGCTGGCAGGTAGATAACGAGCCAGGGCTAGAGCTTTTCCATAACCCACACGCATTTGCAGAATTCAAAGAGTATGTAAAGGCAAAGTACAAAACAATTGAGAATCTCAATCACGAATGGGGTCTGGTCTACTGGTCACATCAAATAAGTGATTGGGAGGATATTTGGCTACCTGAAGGAAATACAGATCCAACTTATGATCTTGATTGGCGTACATTCCAATCACAACTGACTACAAAATATATTAGCTGGCAGGCAGATATTGTCCGCGAGATTGTTCCTGCAAAACATTTTGTAACAACATGTATTGATTTAGGACGTGCTGGCAGTGATGACAATGAGATGTCCAAGAATCTCGATCTCACTTCAGTCAATGTCTATTACTCGCCACAAGATGGCTTGATGCATCCGCAGCCTGAGAAAATTCAAGGTGGAACACCATGGACTGCGCGCCATTCAGGACCAGGACTTGTCTATCTCCTTGCAAATATGGCGCGTGGCCTAAAGCAAGAAAACTTCTTAGTTACTGAAACAAATGCAACAATGCTGGGACACCCACCAAATTCAGGAATGTTTCCTCCTTACCCAGGTCAATTAGAGCAAGTAGCTGTTGCACTAATTTCTCGCGGCGCTGAAATGGTGGAGTACTGGCATTGGCACACAATTCCATTTGGTCACGAAAGTTATTGGGGTGGAATCCTTGGTCATAATCTTCAACCAGGTCGCACTTATGAATCCTTCAAAGAAATCAGTGCCACGCTCTCCAAATTAGGCCCACGCGCACTAGGGCTAACACCAGTCAGTGAAGTAGCAATGTTGATCTCTGCTCAGAGTCGCTGGGCAATGGAATTTCAACCAGCGCTTCGCACTGAAGCATCAGGTGCTCCCCTTGGCGATAAAGAGTCATATAGAAAATTCCTCAATACATTTAGTGATCTCTTCTATGCATCAGATTTACATGTGCAGTTCTTTGCCGAAGACCAACTTCCAAGTGATCCTGCTGAATTAGTTAGAACACATCCAGTTTTCTGTATTCCTGGTTATTACATTGCGAATGAAGAAGTTTTGAAATATGCAGTCGAGTACGCCCGTGCTGGCGGACACCTCATCGTTACACCACGAACTGGATATGCAAATCCAAAGGGAACAATAAATACAGATGTAATGCCAGGTGTAATGCGCGAGGCACTTGGAGTTCATTACAACGAATTTAGTCACTTGACTCTGCCATTAGGTATAAAGGGCTTTGGTCAAAAGAATGCAGGTTCAACTCATTGGGTAGATGGGCTCATTGTTGATGATGCAACAGTCATGGCTACTTATGATCATCCCTTCTTCAAAGATTTTCCTGCAGTTACTACAAAAGAATTTGGCAAGGGTCGTGCTACCTACATTGGAACATTGCCTAACTATGAATTGAGTAAAGGGATTTCTGAGTGGGTACGCTCACTCATTACAAAGAGAGAACTTCCACACTCTAATTCCCAATCAGTGCGCACTAACTCTGCAATAACAAAAGACGGTAAAACAATTCATTTCATTTTCAATTGGGGCTGGGATATTGCAAAGGTAAAACTTCCATTTACTGCCACTAGTTTGCTTAGTAAAGCGAAAGTGAAAAGCCTTGAACTAGGTGCCTGGTCATTTGAGGTTATTGAACAAGAATGATTCCCTTTTTTACTGATGCATGCTTGAATAATCCCTGTTATCGCTAACCTAGCGATCGGAGAGGGTTATATGGCAAAGCGGCCACCCTCCATGTTTGATGTTGCACAAGCCAGCGGAGTCTCACATCAAACGGTTTCACGAGTTCTCAATAATCACGAAAGCGTAAGTGATAAGACGCGTGCAAAAGTTTTAGCGTCAATGGAAAAATTGGGATATCGACCAAACCTTGCAGCACGGGCATTAGTTACAGGAAAAAGTTCAACTATCGGTGTACTCAGTTATGACACGACGCTATTTGGGCCAGCATCAATGCTTTATGCAATACGTGAGTCTGCTCGCGACGTTGGATATGCACTCAATACAGTTACTCTCAAGTCAATTGACCGTGAAAGCGTTGAGAACGGAATACAAGAACTTATAGATGCAGGCGTTGACGGCCTTGTAATTATTGCACCGCATTATGTTGGAGATAAACCATTTAGCAATATTCCCGGAAGTATTCCTACAGTTATTGTTGAAGGTGAAGATGCGGGCAAGATTCCATCAGTCAACGTTGATCAAATTTTGGGAGCCCAATTAGCAGTCGAACATTTGATTAGTCTTGGGCATAAGCGAATTGCACATATTTCAGGACCAAAGAATTGGTTTGAAACACAAAAACGAATAGATGGTTGGAAGTGCGCACTTGATAAATCAAAGCTTTCAACAAAGTCATTAGTTGCAGGCGATTGGTCTGCACGTTCTGGATATGAAGCTACAAAAGAAATCCTCAAAGATCCAAAAGTGACTGCGATTTTTGCAGCAAATGATTCGATGGCACTCGGCGCTCTCAAAGCACTCAGTGAGGCAAAGATTGCCGTACCCGCAAAGATGAGTTTGATTGGTTTTGATAATCTCCCAGAGTCGGAATTTTTAGTGCCAGGACTAACGACCGTTGTGCAAGACTTTTATGAGGTCGGAAAGCGCTCACTTGACATGCTCATTGCCCAGATCGGGGGCAAGAAAGTAGCAACGAAGCGCCTGGATATCACCCCTACCTTGGCAATTAGAGCGAGTACCGCCAAAGCCCCCCGATAGTAACAGTTTGGTAACGTTCACAATTTCCCCTTGACAGAGCAAATGTGAACGATAACAATTCAGGTGTGCGCGTGAGCTCTCATTAGGTCCCCCTTCTGATTGCTTTTCAAAGTAATTGCCCGGGTTGGCGCATTCCCGCAGTGGGCAATTTTTTACCCTCCGAAGCCACGATGGAAAGGAACTACATGATCAAGAGCAAAAAGCGCATTGCAGGTTTTTCTGCATTAGCACTTGGCATCATTCTCTCGACCACTGGTCTTTCTGCTGTTACTCAAGCATCAGCAGCTCCAGTGAAAATCAA
>CAMDHH010000023.1 GCA_945898065.1 Bifidobacterium breve | reverse complement strand
GCCTGAGTGCGTTTTATCTAATAGAGCTTTTCTCATCTATAGTTTGCCTACGTGCGATTCCTAAATTCACCCACGTATGACCTCACCTATGACGATGTATTCATGGTGCCTAGCCATTCCGAACTCTCAAGTCGAATGGAAGTTGATTTAGCGTCACATGATGGATCGGGAACAACAATTCCTTTAGTTGTAGCAAATATGACAGCAATATCCGGCCGACGAATGGCTGAAACAATTGCTAGACGAGGCGGAATAAGTGTTATTCCACAAGATATTCCAATCGCAATTGTTAGCGATGTTATTTCTTGGGTGAAATCGCGCCATGTATTCTTTGATACACCAATTACTTTATCGCCAGATCAAACAGTTGCCGATGCAGTTAGCTTGCTTAATAAGAGAGCCCACGGGGCAATAGTTATATTGGATAAAAATAAGCCTGTTGGAATTGTGACTGAAGAAGATTGTGAAGGCGTAGATCGCTTTACTCAACTCAAGATTGTGATGAGCAAAGACCTCATTACATTGCCTGACACATACGGCGCTAAGGAAGCATTTGAATTCTTGCATAATAACCGCCGCAAACTTGCTCCAGTAGTTTCGGCAAATGGTGAACTCGTTGGAATCCTTACACGAGTTGGTGCACTACGAAGTACTCTGTATACACCTTCATTAGATACAAAGGGACGCTTGCGTATCGCTGCAGCTGTTGGAATCAATGGTGATGTTGCTGCAAAAGCTAAGGCGCTCATTGATGCAGGCGCAGATGTGCTTGTTGTTGATACTGCACACGGTCATCAAAAGAAAATGATTGATGCACTCAAAGCTATTCGCGCGATAAATCCATCTGTTCCAATCGTTGCTGGCAATGTTGTTACAGCCGAAGGTGTGCGCGATTTAGTAGCAGCAGGTGCCGATATTATTAAAGTTGGCGTTGGTCCTGGCGCGATGTGCACTACACGCATGCAAACCGGTGTTGGCAGACCACAATTTTCTGCAGTCTTGGAATGCGCTACTGAAGCAAAGAAATTAGGAAAATCAGTGTGGGCAGACGGTGGCGTGCGCCATCCTCGCGATGTAGCACTCGCTCTAGCAGCCGGTGCATCCCAAGTAATGATTGGTTCATGGTTTGCAGGGACCTATGAATCACCAGGAGATTTACAACGCGATTCTAATGGTCGGCTATTCAAAGAATCATTTGGAATGGCATCTGCTCGCGCAGTAGCAGCGCGAACATCTACCGAAGATGCATTTGATCGCGCACGCAAATCACTCTTTGAAGAAGGAATTTCAACTTCAAGAATGTTTCTCGATCCCGCTCGCCCCGGAGTTGAAGATTTACTCGATGAAATAATTGCAGGGCTTCGTTCTTCTTGTACATATGCCGGAGCTAAGAATCTCGAAGAATTCGCTGATAAAGCAGTCGTAGGTATCCAATCTTCTGCTGGTTATGCAGAAGGACGCCCACTCCATTCTTCTTGGACACTTTAGGTTCTAGCATTGCCTGCATGAAGCGCTCTTTCTTCGCCATCTCTTTAGTATTTTCATTACTTGCACCGGTATCAGCTCAAGCTGGAGATAACCAAGTAACTGTTTTATCCCGAAATCTCTACTTAGGTGCAGATGTTGGGATAGCACTCGAACTAATTCCTGATTTTCCTGCTGCTGCGCAGTTCATGTGGAACCAAGTAAAGGCTAATGATTTCGCCCAACGCGCACCAAAATTGGCGCAAGAAGCAATAAGCAATGATGCCGATGTCATAGGAATTCAAGAAGCAACTATTTGGTATTGTAAAAAGAATGCATGGAGCAAAAAAGTCGAAGTTCTAAATTTTACGAAGCAATTTCTTGAAGCTACAAAAGCACAAGGAAGTGAATATGTGCTGGCAAAATTTGAGGGTAGAGAGGCCTTCAATCCTGGTTATTCAATAGCTGCAGTCCCTTTCCTAACAATGGTCAACGATCCTTCAACTTTTCAACCCCTATTCAGTCAAGATCAAGCTGCATGCGGTTTTGTTATTGGTGATGCTCTAGCAATCAAGAAAGAGTTAGCAGATAAAGTTCTAAAAGTTGGAAACACTGAATATGTAGATACATACAGCATTGTTCCAACATTGATGACTATTTATCGTGGTTATACCTGGGCAGATATAACAATTGGAAACCAACCAGTGCGATTTGTTACAACACACTTAGAATCTATTTGGGATGAAGGAAAAATTCCTAATGCAGCTAAGCAGGCTGGACAATTAGTAAAAGATCTTCAAAATACGACAATGCCCGTGGTAGTAATCGGTGATTTCAATTCTGATCCACGTGATCCACGTCCGCTAGATGCACCGAATCCGGGTGAGCAACCAATTGCCAGTGATGTGTGTCCTGTACAAAAAAATAATTGCAGTGCTTATTGGATTATGCGTGATGCCGGATTCATTGAGGCGGATCCAAACCCATTACTTCCGGAGAACTATTCATGGGGAACGAGCGCACTACTAGCTGGTCCAGACGCTGCGAGATTTGAAGAAGCTGCGAAAATGGGTAATGAATATGGATTTAGTGATCGGTTGGATTATGTCTTTATTAAGAATGGAATCAAAGAGCTCTCTTCTTCAATAATTGGAAATACTTGGCCAGAAAATGAGAATGTATGGCAATGTTCCAATGAAGAACAGATTAATAACACACAAGAAATAGCACAGCGTATGGGTATCGCAGCTCCAGATTCTGGAATTTGTTTAGCTACAGATCACGCAGGAGTCCTTTCTACTTTAGTTCTTGATGGCTCGGAAAGCGCTCGCAGCGCTGATTTACCTGAACACAAGCCATTCCCAATTTCCTTTTGGCAGTGGGTTGGCATGGCGCTACTTACTACTTTGGCTCTTCTAATCCTTAGGAAGAATTCCAAGTTGCTGTCTAAATCCAAGAGAATCCCACGCATCAAATCCATCTAAAACAATTCCATCTTTGATGGTATCGATACTGACGCCATCAACAGATACCTTATTTCCAGTTGGTGCCTGCCCTAGAAATTCCGCACCAGTATGTGTTCCTGTTAGATGCCAACGCGATACAACCCGATTGCCTTCAACAATAACTTCTTTCACATCAAAGTGGAGATCAGGGAAAGCTGCCTGCCACTTTTTCCATTGTTCTCTAAAACTATCGCGACCAACACCAAATTTCGGA
Source organism: Bifidobacterium breve (assembly GCA_945898065.1). Classification (GTDB taxonomy): domain Bacteria; phylum Actinomycetota; class Actinomycetes; order Nanopelagicales; family Nanopelagicaceae; genus Planktophila. The sequence continues at coordinate 14,851 of CAMDHH010000023.1, read as the reverse complement.
TCATTGCCAGCAGCATCGAGTGCAATAAAGCGGTCGATTGCGCTCTCATCTTTCTTATTCCATATTTGATCAAAGAAGTCATAAGCAGCCTTGCGATTATTTTCTAGTGTCATGAGTGAATTACAACTACCTCTCCGTTTTGTGTGAGTTCCAACAGATCTGCACTCATTCCAAGTGCAATTTCACCGACATTGCCCATACCAATCTCCCCAGCAGCAAGTGCTGAAGAACAATTAACTGCATCTTCAATGGAAACCTTGAAATCTTTGTGCAATTTCAAAAATGCACGTTCCATTGTCAATGTGCTTCCAGCTAGTGATTTATTGCTAACAAGCCTTGCCACCCCTTTGGAAACCTCAACATCGAGTTCACCGATTTTGTATTGTCCATCGCCTGTACCTGCAGCAGAGATTGCATCTGTTACAAGTATGGATCGATGCGATGCCAAAGCAAGAATCTCCTCAGTATCTTCCTTCTTTATATGTGTTCCATCTAGAATCAATTCAAGGGATAGTCGATCATCGGCAAGTGCTACTTCAGTAATAGTTCCTGCATCATGGCCAAGCTTTGGCATACCATTTGTAAAGTGCGTAATAATCGTTGCGCCGTAATCAATTGCTTGAAGTGCGATATGGGCCGATGCTTCTGTGTGACCAAGGGCGACAACTACTCCTTCTTCAACAAGGAAATCAATTGCATCGAGCGCACCTTCTAATTCAGGGGCCAATGTAATCATTGAAATATTGCCTTGCCCGGCATCTAATAAGCGTTGCAATTCTTTCACAGAAGGGGTGCGCAACAGAGAAGGGTCGTGTGCCCCGCAGCGAGCATGTGAAAGATAGGGACCCTCTAGGTGGATTCCCTTTATCGCACTTGTACCTACATATGGATTAATTCTTTTGATTTGCTCAATGAGAATTTCAATAGGCTCGCTCACCATACTTGCAAGCAGCGAAGTTGTTCCATGCTTCTTATGCGCTTCAATAACTCGATCAATATCGTCGCTATTGTGGGATGAAAAATATGCACCACCACCGCCATGACAATGAATATCTACAAAACCGGGAATAAGAATTCCTTTAATTACTTTCTCGGCCTTTTCATTAGCCCCATCTTCAATATGAGAAATCGTGTTATTTGATATCTCTAACCAAAAATTCTTTCGCAAGACTCCTTCAACTACCCCCGATGCTACTTGAATAATCATTTTAGTTACCTCCCCCAGGGAGTAAATCAAGTGCCATCATTGCGCAACCAATAGTTCCCGCTTGAGCCCCATAGTGCGCGATGACTAATCGTGGGGCTCTTTGAAAAGTAAGTGAACCCGCTAGAGCTTTTGTAATTGGGTTGATCAATAAATTACCGGATTGTGATAGACCGCCACCAAAGATAATTACTTCTGGGGCAAGAACAGTGACAAGCATTTGGCAGGCCGTAGCGATTGAAGTCATTGCGTCATTCCAAATTTTTTCAGCAAGAACATCACCACTGTGCGCAAGCGTTGCTATTTCTTCACTGCTAATGCCTGCTTTCCCCGATGCGTGTGCGTAAGCCGATGTAATCGCTAAAGCAGAAGAAGCAGCTTCTAAACATCCCTTTTTGCCACAGACACAATCAAATTTTGCGCCAACATCGACATGGCCAATTTCTCCAGCAAAACCATCAGAGGATCTAATCTTTCCATCGATGATTAGCCCAGCAGCAATACCAGTACCTATTGGAATAAAGATTGCGTTATTTACACCTTTAGCAGCGCCGTTTCGAAGTTCGGCAAGTGCACCGGTTCGAACATCATGTCCAAATGCAACTGGAATATTTATTTCACGAGCAAGCAAGTCACGAATTGGAAGGTTCTTCCACCCCAAATTTCCTGACCATCTAGAGATTCCATTTGTCTCATCGAGTGCACCTGGTACTGCTAATCCGACTGCTTTGATTTCTCCAGGTGATGCAATCTTTGAAAGTAGCTCACTAATCACTTTTACGGTTTTGTTGCCATCTAAATCATTATGTGGAGTTGGTGCGTTAGCTGTTGCAAAAATGCGCAAGTCTGCATCTACTAAGGCACTCTTGATACTTGTCCCACCAACATCAACAGCCGCGACAAGTTTCACGCTGGCTAGTCTAAATCACTTATCTAAAATGATGGATCTTGACAGACCTCGTGGATTATCCGCATCTAACCCACGCTTCTTTGCGATGGCGATAGCAACGCGGTGTGCTTTGATTAGATGAGCCATTGGGTCCAGCGTGCTGTTTTCAAATAGCGCGCCAGTCTTTTTGATATCACGAATCAAATCATCTGGAATCTCACCAAATGCCCACACAGCGCGACCCGGTTCTGAAATTGAAAGTGGTCCATGGCGGTAATCAAGTGCAGGGTATGCCTCTGCCCAAAATTGTGAAGATTCGCGAGTTTTGAGCGCTGCTTCTTGAGCAAGGCCGACTGTCCATCCACGACCAAGAAAAGTTATTTGCTCAACATTTACTAAATCGCCAAGGTCACAGGTGAGCGCCTCTTGCGCATCTTTAATAATGGAACGAAGATCAAATCCTAAATGTATTCGCAATAAACCAAGAGCTGCTGTCGCCCAACGAGTTTGCAGCACTGATTTTTCATCAGCGAAAGGCATAACAATCGAATGCGTTGCATGTTCAGTTACAGGTGAGCCGTGAACTGAAGTCAACATAACAGAAGGAATTTTTGTATTTTCAAGCATCTTTACAACTTCGGTTGTTGTTCCCGAGCGCGAAATTGAAACAATTTTGTCGTACTTACGTTCATAATTCATTTCGGATCCAACATAAACATCAGTTTCTCCATGGCCAGCAGCTTCACGAAGTGATGCGTATGCCATCGACATAAACCAAGAACTTCCACAACCGACTACTGCAACTTTCTCGCCCTTTTCGGGTAAAAGATGGAGTGAACTCGGCGCGAAGTCAGCAACTTGTGCCCAGATAGATGGCTGCGACGCTATTTCTGCATCTGCATATTCGCAGGCAACTTTGATGCTCATAATGCGAAACCATATGCGAGTGATTGGAAAGAGTCAAAAAATTTTGACTACTTGTATAGTAAAGTGAGCATAAACAATCATATGCTTGCGCATATCTATTCATTTACGAGGAGAAATGCATGAATCGTCAACTTCGCCTAAGCAGCATCCTCGAACTTGTCGTAGAAAAAGGAAGCGTTGAAGTCGATGATGCATCTCGAATACTTGGAGTATCAGCTGCAACGATCAGACGAGATTTTGATGTTCTAGCAAAGCGCCAATTACTAACGCGAACCCACGGCGGAGCTGTAGCAACGGGCAGCTCTCTTGGATTGCCGCTTACTTATAAGGTAGCAAAAGACGACAAAGTAAAACAAAGAATTGCAAAAGTAGCCGCGGAAATGGTTACACGCCATCAAATAATTGGAATCAATGGCGGCACAACATCTACCGAAGTTGCACGTGCGCTCGCTGCAAGATCAGAGTTTGCACCCAGAGATACTCAAGAACATTCGCCAGCACTGACAGTAGTAACGAATGCAGTAAATATTGCAGCAGAATTAACTGTTCGCCACCAAATAAAGATTGTTGTAACCGGTGGTGTTGCACGTCCACAATCATATGAATTGACTGGCCCTTTTGCAGAAGAAGTACTCAAGGAAGTAAATATCGATATTACATTTCTTGGTGTAAACGCTTTCAATCCGATAATGGGTGCTGCGGCTAATCACGAAGATGAAGCAAAAGTAAATCGCCAAATGGTCCAACGTTCCAAAAAAGTTGTTGTTATTGCAGATAGCTCAAAATTTACTCATACTGCTTTTGCCACAATCTGTTCTGCAGATCAAATTAATACCATTATTACTGACTCAGGAACAGATGAAAAAATGTTGGAAGAATTACGCCAACTCGGAATAGAAATAATAATCGCCTAAATGACTCAACTCAACCCACATAAAATAATCGTAGGAGAGCTAAAAAATGCCGCTGCAGTAGGAGCATTCAATGTAATCCTTCTTGAACATGCAGAGGCAATTGTCGCTGGTGCAGAAAAAGTAAAACTGCCTGTTGTTTTACAAATTAGCCAGAATTGCGTTGATTACCATGGCAGCCTTAAACCAATTGCACTTGCATCTAAGGCTATCGCGCAAGATTCTTTGGTAAATGTCTCTTTGCATTTAGATCACGCAGAGAGCGAATTATTAGTTCAGGAAGCACTCGATTTAGGATTCGACAGCATCATGTTTGATGGTTCTAAGTTGGACTATGCAGGCAATGTGCAGGCAAGTATTCGAATGGCACAACTGTGCCGACAATACGGAGCAACAATCGAGGTAGAACTTGGTGAAGTTGGTGGCAAAGATGGTGTTCACGCACCAGGGATTCGAACTAATCCTGCTGAGGCACAGGCATTTGTTGAAGCGACAGGAGTGGATTTATTAGCGGTAGCGGTTGGAAGTTCACATGCGATGACAACTCGTGATGCCACTTTAGATTTTGAATTGATTTCTCAGATTGCCAAGACTGTGAGTGTCCCATTGGTTCTACATGGATCATCCGGGGTAAGTGATGATGATTTACAAAGGGCAGTGAGAGCTGGAATGCGCAAGGTAAATATTGCAACACATCTCAATCATCTTTTTACCGATGAAATTCGTGAAATTCTAAACTCAGATTCAAAAATTGTAGATCCTCGAAAGTATGTGAAAAGTGCTAGAGATAAAGTTGCCGATGAATGTGGGCGACTATTGCAGTTACTAGCCCTTTCCTAAGGAAAATAACCATCCCAATTCGGTAGGCTACGAAACATGACAAAGCCCACGATAATTCTCGCAACCAGTAATGGTGTGGGTATGGGCCACTTAGCGCGCGCAAGTGCAATCGCGGTCGCACTCAAAGAGATTGCAAATCCAATAATTGTTTCAATGGCTGGTGGAATTGCAGATCTTCCTTCATATATGGGAATTCGTTGTGAATATATTCCCGGCCGCGATCGTGGGTGGATGTCACGTGAAAAATGGGATAAATATCTGCGCGACCGTTTGCTTGCTTTAGTAGAAGAGACAGGCGCAACTGTTCTCTCATTTGATGGCGTCGCACCTTATCCAGGAGTTATTGCTGCAAAGAATTCAAATTCAAATCTGGCTCTTGTCTGGGTTCGTCGTGGCTTATGGCAGAAAAAACCACAGAGATTTGTTTTAGGTTTGCAATCGCGAATGATGGATCAGATTATTGAACCTGGAGATATTGCTCGTGAATATGATCATGGGCCTACTTCAACTCGCCGAGATGCAGTGCTTACTTCGCCGGTTTCACTTTTTCAACCATCACATGCAATGTCTCGTGAAGATGCGCGCAAAGCATTAGGTCTAGATCTAAATCGTCCAACTGTATTAGTTCAATTAGGTACGGGCGATAGCGATGTAAATGAGAAGATGAGTGCAGCGTTATCAGGTTTACTTGGTTGGAAAGATTTACAAGTAGTACTGACAAAGGCGCCTACAGATAAAAGCGGTAAATCATTAGCGCCAGATGGCTTGGATATAAAAGTGTTGCGATATTTTCCACTCGCGAATGTGCTCCATGCATTTGATGCAGGGGTGTGCGCAACAGGATATAACGGAGTGCATGAGCTACTACCTGCTGGAATACCGACAGTCTTTGTCTCAAATATTCGAGGAACAGATGATCAGGAAGCTCGCGCCCAGTGGTGTCATGACAGAGGTTTTGCGCTAAGGGCTGATCAAAGCAATTTAGCTGATATCACTGAAAAAGTGCGCCAATTGCAAGATTCCGGAACGCGTGAGCGTCTCTCGAAAAAATGCAAAGAATTACCGGCCTCAAATGGAGGAGCTGAAATTGCAAAAATTCTCTTCGAGTTAGCAACAAAATCAGATACGAATAAGCCTGCCAAATTCACTTACGCACGCTTGATTGTTCAAGATCATGTAAACCGTGGATTGCGCCATGTTGCGAATTTAGGATTGCGCCGAATTGCACTTGTATATCGATTCTTGAATCCGCATATTGTTACTGAAATCGTCAAAGAAGCGGAACCTGTTTTTGGTGATCAGACTGATGCAGCCCAACTTAGGGAACTCATCAGAGGTGAAAAACGATTTGAGCATCTCATTTCTGGTGCATCAGAAAAATATAGAAATAAAAGAATTGATATTGCAGCTACTGCATATGGAGAAATAGTACTAATTACAAAGTCGCGCCCGCTCTGAACCTCATATATAGTTGCTCCTCATGAGCGCTGACACATCTGTACCAATTTATCCATTATTTGCAGAGAGAAAGAGCCCTCGCTCATTCGATGAATCAGTATCATTATCATCAGATGAAATAAGAGCGCTACTCGAAGCAGCACGATGGGCACCATCAGCAAATAATTTACAACCTTGGCGTTTCTTTGTTGGCCAACGTGGAGATTCAGTGTTTACAAATATTTTGGAATCACTACGCCCCTTCAATCAAGGCTGGGCAAAGAGAGCATCGCTACTAGCGCTAGTTGCTGGAGTTGCAAAAAATGAAGATGGAAGTGAGAATAATTCTTATATGTATGACTGTGGGCTAGCAGTTTCTCAATTTACACTGGAAGCACACAGTCGTGGATATGTCGCACACCAAATGGCAGGATTTGAACACGATGTAGCCATCAGCAATCTTTTGATAGCACCTGGGCTAATCCCAGTTGTTGTTGTTGCGATAGGAAAGCAATCTGGAGTCGAACAGTTAGATGAAGCAACTGCGCAACGCGAATTAGCTCCTAGAGTGCGCAAACCTTTGGAAGAAATAGTTGTTGCTGGTTTAGAGCGCTAAAAGCGAGATCTAATCTCCCATAGATCAACAAATACAGGATTAAAAAGAGTGCTTTGTAAGTAACTAGTACCACTGGAACCGCCACTACCCATTTTGTGGCCAATAGTTCGCTCAACCATCTTTACATGGCGGTAGCGCCATTCTTGAATTCCTTCATCGATATCTACAAGGCGCTCACACACCATTGCGCTCTCCGGGCTATTTCTATGTATCTCTAGCAACACATCTTGCACGGAAGAGTTAGTTTCATACACTTTACTCTTGTCGCGATCTAGAACATCACTTGGTATTGGATGACCTTGTTTGCTCAAATACACAAGTAAGGAATCCCAAAGCGAGTTACCACTAGTGATTACCGCTATCTCGGCTTGAATATCAACAGGCAAGTGTCCCGCCATTTTGCTATCGCGTCGCCCAAGGATTGCTTCCACTTTTCTAAATTGTGCTGATTGGAAACCACTTGATGAAGATAAGTAACTTCGGAATGAATTGAATTGTAGAGGTGTCATTGTTTCTAAAATATCAATTTGCGCAACACAAACTTTCATAATTGTTCGAATGCGACCCAATAGCGAAAGTGAATAGTGAGTATCGCCAGCCTCTAAAGATTTTTGTGCGGCTTGAAATTCATGAATAAGTTCTTTGAACCATAATTCATAGGTTTGATGAATAATAATAAAGAGCATTTCGTCATGCTCTGGTCCAACCGAAAGAGGACGTTGTAACTTTAATAATTCATCAACAGCTAAATATGATGTGTAGGTTAGGGCAGAATCAAAATTTTCTTCACTCATGTGACTCGTGAACCGCCTTCTTCAACCTTTTCAAATTGGCGCGATGCCACGAGATCTCTAATTCTTTGGAATCCATCCCATACTTCAACATATGAAGTAGGTAGAGGTGAGATTGCTAGACGTATTGAATTCGGAGTTCTGTAATCAGGAATTACATTTGCGAATTGGCGAAGCGCAATACATATTCGCGCCGCATCTGGATGACCAAGGGTTATGTGGCCACCACGTTCTTTTGCATTTCGCGACGTTAGAAGTGTGATTCCAAGGTCTGCAAGCCATGCGTCGTATAAATCAATCATCATTTGAGTACCAATTGCAGCTTTAGAAGCGATTGCATCGATACCTGCCTCTTCGATTATTTCAAAGGCACTCTTCACACAACGAAGTCCCATCAGGGAAGGGCTTGCAATTTGGTAGCCGCGGATACCTTCGGCACGCTCGAAGACTGGCCCCATTCCAAATTGATCACCTTGTGAGAACCAACCCTGGATCGGAACTTGTAATTCTTTTTGGATTCTTTTGCTCACATACAGCCATGCTGGTGATCCAGGACCTGAGTTTCCATATTTGTATGTACAACCAACAACGAGATCTGCACCATTTGCATCGAGATTCATTTCTATAGCGCCAACGGCATGACTTGCATCCCATAAGAGAAGCGCGCCATATTTTCTTGTGAGATTCGTTAATGACTTTATATCATTACGGGCACCAGATCTATATTGAATTACTTCTAGAGTTACCAGAGCAACATCATCACTGAGATATTTTTCTAAAATCTCAGGTGTAATACGTTCGCAATCTGCCGAACCAGCACTTTCGTTATCAATGATGACTAAATTGAGACCTAATTGTTGTGCAATTCCTTCAAGAATATATCGATCTGTTGGAAAATTGGCAGCATCGGTGATAATAGTTTTACGACCAGGACGAGCATTGATTGCAGCAAGTGCCAATTGATAAAAATTTACAGACGTTGTGTCGCAGGCAAGCATTTGTCCTGGGCCAGCACCGAGAGCTGAACGACCAATGAGGTCGCCAGTAGGTTGCGCTTCATCAACCCAGTGACTCCACCCTGTTACTACTTCGCGGCCCCACTCTTGAGTCATATATTCATTTACTGCAATAACAGTTGAATGCGGCAAGCGACCTAGTGAATTTCCATCGAGGTAACACATATCGGGGTCAGTAATTACATATCGTGAACGAAAATGAGCCAATGGGTCATTTCGATCGAGTTCAAGGGCGTATTCGCGGTCAGTGATAGCCATGCTTCAAAGGTACGCTCTCCTACCGTGGCGCGCAACGTTGTAAATATTGAAGAGGTCTCTAAGGCCTTTGATATCAAAGCGCTATTAAATAGCGTCTCAATTGGAATATCTGAAGGTGATCGAATCGGCATTGTTGGTCGAAATGGTTGCGGCAAAAGCACTCTCATGAAAGTAATCGCAGGGATTGAATCACCTGATAGCGGACGTGTCACCCGATCAAACTCAGCACACATTGGAATACTTTCACAGATCGATTATGCAGATCCAGAAAGCACCGTTCGCGATGTTGTTCTCGGTGATACAGCAACTCATGAATGGGCAAGTGATGCAGGAATTCGCGAAGTCTTTACTGGTCTCTTCGGTGGATTTGATGATCATTTATTTGAAAGAAAATTTGAATCATTATCAGGTGGAGAGAAAAGACGTGTAGGTCTTGCAAAATTACTTATTGCAAACCTTGACCTAATTCTGCTCGATGAACCGACGAACCACTTAGATGTTGAAGGCGTTAATTGGCTCGCAGAGCATCTGAATAATCGCAAAAACTTAGCTGTTGCAGTTGTAACTCACGATCGTTGGTTTCTAGATGCAGTCACAGATAGAACGTGGGAAGTAGTAGGAGGAAAAATTGAAGAATACGACGGTGGTTACTCTGCCTATGTTCTAGCGAAGGCAGAAAGATCGCGTCAAGCATCAGTACTTGATGGCCGCCGCAACGCACTCATTCGAAAAGAATTGGCATGGTTGCGCCGCGGCGCACCCGCACGAACAACAAAACCAAAATTTCGCGTAGATGCTGCCAATGAACTTATTTCTGCTGAACCAGCTCCACGTGATAAAACCGAACTTCTCAAATTCGCCCGTAATCGTTTAGGAAATACTGTGTATGAAGCACACCATATGCAAGTAAAAATTGGCGATAAAGAACTTATTGATAACCTAACGTGGAATGTCGGTCCAGGTGATCGAATAGGAATTGTGGGAGTAAACGGCGCAGGTAAGACAACATTGATGCGCACGTTAGCTGGTGAGCTAAAACCAACTGGCGGAAAATTAGTTACAGGAATAACAGTTGCATCTGCTTTTCTTACTCAGCATCTGACTGAACTCGACCCAACATGGCGCGTACTTGAAGCTGTTGAAAAAGTTGCAAATCATATTGAGTTAGGTAAAGGAAAGTCACTTTCTGCCTCACAGTTATGCGAAAGACTTGGCTTTGATCGTGACTCTCAATGGACTCCAGTTGGTGACTTATCTGGTGGGGAGCGCCGTCGCCTGCAACTCACTCGTTTATTGATGGATAGCCCTAATGTTTTATTACTTGATGAACCGACAAATGATTTTGATATTGAAACTCTCAACGAGCTTGAAGACTTACTCGATAGTTATACCGGAACACTTCTCGTGATTTCCCACGATAGATTCTTTTTAGAAAGAGTTTGCGATCGCTTTGTTGGCTTACTTGGAGATAAGGAAGTTCGAGATCTTCCTCGTGGTGTTGATGAATATTTAGAGCAACGTGAAGCATCCATTAATGCCGCAATTGGATCAAATTCTCCTAAAAAGAGTCAATCAAGTGCTGCTGAACAGCGTCTCATCAAGAAAGATATTGTTAGATTAGAGCGACAGATAGAAAAACTAAAGGAACTCATTTCTAAATTGGAACAAGAGCAACAAGAGGCCGGGTCGGATTCTGGGCGGTTACTTGAAGTTACAAATCAACTGGAAAAAGCTCATAAGGAGTTCAACACTCGGGAAGAAGAGTGGTTAGAAGCAACGCTCAAAGTCGAGCCTTAGGATAAAGTTTGCATATGAGCAAAATTTCACACTACATCGAAGTTATCCTCTTCCGTTCTAGATTTCTTTTAGCGCCCCTCTATCTTGGTCTTGTCGGTGCCTTGGTATTGCTTGGCTACCGATTTATTATCGAATTTATACATTTGGCCGAAAAAATTGGTGAGGCAACACCTCAATCTTTCACACTTGATTTGCTTGCACTTCTCGATCTAACACTTCTCGCTAACTTGATTCTTATGGTGATTTTTGCGGGATATGAAAACTTTGTATCTCGAATCGATGTTGCAACAGAATCAAAGGATCGACCACACTGGATGGGTACTATCGATTTCAGTGGATTAAAAATTAAACTTATCGGATCGCTTGTAGCAATCTCTGTAATCGAACTGCTTAAAGATTTTATTGAACTCTCTGGCCAAGATCAGGTTGGAGGAGGCACTAAATGGAGAATCGTTATTCACATTACATTTGTTGCATCTGGTGTGCTCTTTGCACTCATGGACTGGATCGCGGATAAGAGAGAGTTTCACGGTACGCACGCTTAATGCGTCTTGATTTTTTAGCGGCGTTATCTGGAATACTAATTGCGCTTCAAGCACGTGCAAATGGCGAACTCTCGCATCAACTCGGAAATGGACTACAGGCAGCATTAGTCTCCTTTGGTTCAGGACTTATCATCATTGTTTTAATCTCTTTATTTAGTCCTTCAATCAAGGAGGGAATTCGTAATTTACGAGGAGCGGTACAAGAAAAAAAGATTGCTCGTTGGAAACTTTTTGCAGGCATGCTTGGCGGAACTTGGGTTGCGGTTCAAACTCATATCGTTCCATTGATTGGTGTTGCAATATTTTCAGTGGCATCAATTGCAGGACAAGCTACTGCCTCATTAATTGTAGATCGAATTGGCCTTACCGGTGGTGGAAAGAAATTACTTTCAAAGCGCCGAGTTGCTGCTGCGCTCATTACTGTTTTAGCTGTTCTGCTCTCTGTGCTTGACCGACTTGATGCAAGCAACCTCTCAAAATTTGCAGTATTTCTTGGAGTAATTACTGGCGCTCTTGGTGGAATACAGAGAGCGATGAATGGGGAAATCAATGAATATTCCCAGCAGAGTTTTACTACATCTTTGCTCAATTTTATTATGGGAACAACATTCTTAGTAGTGCTACTCATTGTCATGATTCTTGCTAAAAGGATTGAACTTGTTCCCCTACCAAGTGGGCCATGGTGGATATATACAGGTGGAGTAATTGGAGTTATTTACATTGCTTTTTCTTCAACAATTGTTCAACACCTTGGTGTACTAAATTTTACACTCTTTAGCGTTGGTGGCCAACTAGTTGGATCACTTGCAATCGATATTTTATATCCAACAGATGGTGTTCAAATCAGCGCATATCTAATTAGTGGAATCGTTATGACTTACCTTGGCGTTATCGTCGGTAGCGTAAGTAGTTCCAGAGTGCGGAAACGAGCGACGCCCCAATAAAGAAAGCTGCAATCGCGTAAGACCACGTCTTTACCCAAGGCAGACTTGCTGCGTAATACCCTGCCAAAGTAATTCCAACGCCCCATAAGAGTGCACCAAGAACATTTGCACTGAGAAATTTGTAGTAATTCATATGCGAAGCGCCAGCAATTGGTGGCACAAATGTACGCAGCCACGGGAAGAAGCGTGCTGCAACAACTGCCCACCATCCCGTCTGTTCATAAAAGCGTTCTGAGCGCTCAATCATTTTCTTTATTCGAGGTGAAGAATGACGCTCTAGATAGGGCCGGCCAACTAATCGACCTAGGACAAAACCAACCTGATCCCCCATAAATGCAGCAATAAAAATAATTATCAATAAAATCAGAATATTTGCTTCACTATGAGCCGCGGCTACCAACCCCGCACTAAAGAGAATTGAATCACCAGGTAAAAAGAAACCAAGCAAGATACCTGTTTCAACAAAGACGATTACGCCAACCAATAAATAGAGAATTATTGGAGCAAGTGTTGAAAATTGTTCGTCAAAGGAAGCAGCTAGCTCGATCATACGGACTTCTTTACAGCGGCAGCAACAGCGGTAACAACGTGTGGATCAAAGACACTGGGAACAATAAATGAGGCATTGAGTTGTTCTGGGGAAACGCAATCAGCAATTGCTTCTGCAGCAGCGATGAGAAGTTCATCTGTAATTTTGCTCGCATTTGCATCAAGTAATCCTCTAAAAATTCCAGGGAAAGCCAGAACATTATTTATCTGATTCGGTTGATCACTTCGACCCGTTGCTACGACTGCTGCATACTTTCGAGCAATCACTGGATCGATTTCAGGATCTGGGTTAGCTAGTGCAAAAACTATTGAACCCTTCGCCATAGAGGCAACATCAGATTCGGAAATAACATTCGGTGCGCTGACACCAATAAAGATATCCGCCCCATTCATTGCATCTGAGATATTGCCTGAAAAGTTATTTGGATTGCAATTATCTATGAACCAGGTGCGCATCGGGTCATCGCTCTTGGTATCTCTACAGATAACCCCATCTTTATCAAAACCAATTATGTTTTTAGCGCCACTCTTTACTAGTAGACGTGCAATTGCAGTTCCTGCTGCACCAGCACCACTCATGACGATTTTTACATCAGAGAGATTCTTCTTTACTAATTTCAAAGAGTTTCTTAGTGCGGCAGATACAACTATTGCTGTTCCATGTTGATCGTCATGAAAAACAGGAATATCTAGAAGTTCGCGCAGACGACGTTCAATTTCAAAACAACGAGGAGCCGAAATATCTTCTAGATTTATACCGCCATAAACGGGAGCAATCAATTGAACAGTACGAACGATTTCATCAACATCTTGGGAATCAATACAGACTGGCCACGCATCAACATCTGCAAAACGCTTGAAGAGTGCAGCTTTACCCTCCATCACTGGAAGTGCTGCAGCAGGTCCAATATTTCCAAGCCCTAGTACAGCTGAACCATCCGTTACGACAGCAACAGTATTTCGTTTGATTGTGAGGCGACGGGCATTTGCTGGCTCATCAGCGATTGCCTGACAAATACGCGCAACACCTGGTGTATAGGCACGGGATAGATCATCACGCGTCTTTAGCGGAACTTTAGATTGAATCTCAATTTTGCCACCGAGGTGTAATAAGAATGTTCGATCGCTAACTTTGCGAACCGTAAGCTCTGGTTTCTTATCAATTGCCTCTGTTATTTCCTCGGCATGGGCAGCATCAATTGTGTCGCAAGTTATATCTATTACAACTTTTTCTAATAATGATTCAACGACATCGAGTGCGGTAATAGTCGCGCCCGCACCAGTAATTACTGCAGTTGCGAGGGCTACTGGCTGACTAGATGGATGACCTTCAACGCGAATCGTAATTCCATAGCCGGGGCTAGTGGATGCCATCTAGACAACTCCGTAAAGTCGATCACCGGCATCGCCGAGTCCAGGAACAATGTAACCATGTTCATTTAGTTTTTCATCGAGCGCACCTGTAACAAGCGTGATTGGCACTTTGCTATTAGCAAACTCTTTTTCAACCGCTGCAATACCTTCAGGCGCTGCGAGGATACAAATAGCAGTGATATCTGTTGCACCAAGATCTATAAGGAAATGAAAGGCAGCGATAAGAGTTCCGCCCGTTGCAAGCATGGGATCTAAAACAAAACATTGACGTCCTGAGAGATCTTCAGGAAGACGATTTGCATAAGTACTAGCTTGTAAAGTTTTTTCATCGCGAACCATTCCAAGAAAACCGATTTCTGCGGTAGGAACTAGTTTCGCCATACCTTCGAGCATTCCAAGGCCAGCACGAAGAATAGGAACAACAACAGGACGAGGTTCGGCCATTTTCTTGCCCTCTGTCTTTGTAACAGGAGTGGTAATTTTCACCGTCATAGTGCGCACATCGCGTGTGGCTTCGTATGCCAACAGAGTTACAAGTTCTTCGACGAGTCGTCGGAATGTCGGTGAATCAGTCCTTTCATCACGCAGAACCGTCAACTTGTGTGAAATTAGTGGATGATCGGCGACATGTACTTTCATGCTTCCTACCTTACAGGGCTTTCTTTCTCATTCAATAAGTGAAACTATGTGCATGCGAAAGGGGGGTGCGGAATGGCAGATATATTGGACGATCACGATGACGATATCGAAGAG
>CAMDHH010000022.1 GCA_945898065.1 Bifidobacterium breve | reverse complement strand
CCATCGAATTGAGTTCCAGAGTTAGCCATAACTCCGTGCTCATTCATGATGATTGGCATATCAATTCCGTGACGCGTTGCCATTTCAAAGTCGTTTGGATCATGTGCTCCAGTTACCTTTACAGCCCCTGTTCCAAAGTCTGGGTCTACTAATTCATCAGCGATGATTGGAATCATTCGATTAGCGAGCGGGAGTAGAACTTGTGTGCCAACCATGTGCTTATAACGAGGGTCATCAGGGTGAACAGCAACTGCCCCATCGCCAAGCATTGTTTCGGGGCGCGTAGTTGCAACAGTTATTTGCTGATCTCCATCGCCATAGCGAACAGATACAAATTCGCCTTCAACATCTGAATGCTCGACTTCAATATCTGAAAGAGCTGTCAAACAACGTGTACACCAGTTGATGATTCTCTCTGCGCGATAAATAAGGTCTGCGTCATAGAGCTTCTTGAAAATTGTTGGCACAGCTTTGATTCCATTTGCATCCATCGTGAATGCTTCACGGCTCCAGTCAACGCTTTCGCCTAGACGTCGCATCTGTCCAAGAATTACGCCACCAGATTCAGCTTTCCATTCCCAAACTTTCTTTACAAACTCTTCACGTCCTAAATCATGACGAGACTTTCCTTGCGCCGCTAAATGTTTTTCAACAACAATTTGAGTGGCAATTCCAGCATGGTCCATTCCTGGTAACCAGAGCGTTTCAAAACCCTTCATTCGCTTCATACGAATGAGCACATCTTGTAGCGTGTGATCGAGTGCGTGACCAATATGCAAACTGCCAGTTACATTGGGAGGCGGAATAACAATTGTGTAAGGCTCTTTGTCAGAAGTGTTATCGGCGGTGAAATAACCAGCCTTAATCCACTTTTCATATAACGGTGACTCAATGTCGGCCGGTGAAAAGGTCGACGCGAGTTCGCGCTTATTCTGACTCATAGCGAGCAGTCTAGATTACGCGCTCTTCTCCTCTTGACTCTTTTGAGCCCGTGCGCGCTTTGGAATATCTCCTGTGCGATTAATCATCGTAGGCAAAACCCCATCGTTGATGCATTCCTTCGTAACAACGACCTTGGCAACATCAGAACGGCTAGGTACGTCATACATAACGGCCAATAGAACTGATTCCATGATGGCGCGAAGTCCCCGTGCGCCAGTTCCGCGCTTGAGTGCTAGTTCAGCAATTGCATCGAGGGAATCGGCATTGAATTCGAGTTCAACGTTGTCGAGATCAAAGAGGCGCTGATATTGCTTGACCAGTGCATTTTTTGGCTCTGTGAGAATCTGCATCAGCGCTTCTTTATCTAGATTTTCAACACTTGTAATAACTGGAAGACGTCCAATAAATTCTGGAATCATTCCAAATTTCAAAAGATCTTCTGGCATAACTTCTGCGAAGAAATCTCTACGGGACTTATCTTCGGAGCTTTGCATGACGGCATTGAATCCAACGCCTTTGCTTCCGCTTCGACTTTCAATAATCTTTTCTAATCCTGCAAATGCTCCGCCAACAATAAAGAGAACATTTGTTGTATCAATTTGAATAAATTCTTGATGTGGGTGCTTGCGTCCACCTTGTGGTGGAACGGATGCAACTGTTCCTTCAAGAATCTTGAGAAGAGCCTGCTGTACACCTTCACCAGATACGTCACGAGTAATTGATGGGTTCTCTGACTTGCGAGCAACCTTGTCAATTTCATCGATATAGATAATTCCAGTTTCAGCTTTCTTCACATCAAAATCTGCTGCTTGCAAAAGCTTGAGCAAAATATTCTCTACATCCTCGCCAACATATCCGGCCTCAGTAAGAGCTGTTGCATCGGCAATTGCAAATGGCACATTGAGCATGCGTGCAAGAGTTTGTGCCATCAGGGTTTTACCGCAACCTGTTGGACCAAGAAGCAAGATATTGCTCTTTGCTAATTCAATTGCATCTTCACGCTTTGAATCCCCTGTTTGTACGCGCTTGTAATGATTGTAAACAGCGACAGCGAGTGACCTCTTTGCACGATCTTGACCGATTACATATTGATCTAGGAATTCGAAAATCTCTTGTGGCTTTGGAAGTTCAGTTAGACCGAGTGAGCTTGCCTCTGCAAGTTCTTCAACAATGATTTCGTTACAGAGTTCAATGCATTCATCACAGATATAAACACCAGGACCGGCAATGAGTTTCTTGACTTGCTTCTGAGTTTTGCCACAAAAGGAACACTTCAAAAGATCGCTTGTTTCACCGATGCGTGTCATGAGACTCCCTAAAGTTCGCAGTTGGGGGAAGCGCGAACTTCTACTGTGTAATCGTAGATTCTTTGACCTTTTTGAGCGCGGGTATTTAGGCCTTTGGGTGTTCGCCCTGAGAATAATTAGCCTTCTTTGGCATCTTCAACTCCATCACACCAGGCACCATTAAAGTAACTCCACAGATGAGTAGATGAAAAATTACTGCACCAATCAAAAATTCTTTTTCACCAAAAAGATTCACCGCTGGACCAACGAGGGCCATTCCTAGTGGCATAAGTCCGAGGGATCCCATGTAATCGATACTAAAAACTCTGCCCTGCATTTCTTGGGGAATCTCTCTTTGTATTGCAGTACTCCAATATGCCTCCCAAGGGCCGACCGAAAAACCAGCAATAAAGTAAGCAAAGATTACAAAGAAGGGAGAGATTGGAAACGCTAAAGAAATTGGCGCAACAGCGAAAATAGCCCATACCGTTATTGCGGTGAGTCCGGGGCGACGCGGGCGAAATTTGACTGCGAGTAATGCCGAAATTACTCCACCTACGCTAAATAATGCTGCGCTCAGTGCAAATACCTTATCGTTTCCAAATTCACGTCTTGCAATAACTGGCAGCAAAACAGTTTCAGCCGCTAAGACAATCATGAGTTGCACGGAAGCCATTGCAATACATGCTGCTACCCATTTAGTCTCCCAAACAACTTTTAGGCCACTTTTGAGCTCTGAAAGAAAAGAATTTTCATCTTGTTTTTCCTTAGGAATAAATCCTTCTTTAATATTGAAAAGAAGGCCAGCTCCAATAGAGAAAAAGATAGATGTAACCAAAAATGTAATTCTTGGACCTATAAGAATTACAGCAAAACCACCCACGCCAGGACCAATAATCGTACTTGTGCGGTACACGATTCCACGAGCGACATTTCCAGCTGGAAGTTTTTCGCTCGGTAACAAGCTTGGCATTATTGCTTGTGATGCAGGGGATCCGAATGCATCGCTAGCCCCCATTAGAAACACTAAGGCTCCCATAACCCACATCGAAAGTTGTGGTGTTGAAACAAAAACTAAAACAATTGACATTATGGCGCGAAAAGAATCAGAGACAATAATTACTAATTTTCGTGGCAAGCGATCTGCCCATACACCCCCGATAGGTGCCAGAAGCACACCGGATAATAAGCGTGCTGCCAGAATCAGACCTAGTGTTGTTGCATCTCCACCCGAATCCAAAACCGCAACTGCCAGAGCAATTGGGAATGCTGTCATCCCGATATTAGTGAGCGCAGTTGAGAGCCAAAGATTTCGAAAACCCACATATGAAAATAGTGCACCGGGTTCAAAATATTTTTTCAACACAGTGCACTACCTTACATAGAAAACCTTACTTGGCTGGCTTTGCCTTTCGTGATGCAAGTACCTGATCGATAAGACCATACTCAACGGCTTCTGCAGCAGTGAGGATCTTGTCACGCTCGATATCGGCTGCAATATCTGCAGGAGTGCGAGTTGAATGCTTAGCAATCATCGCTTCAAGCAGAGTACGCATGCGCATAATCTCTTTTGCCTGAATCTCGATATCAGATGCTTGTCCGCCACCCTCAGATGATGGTTGGTGAATCAAGATACGTGAGTGCTCGAGGGCGTAACGCTTTCCTTTTGCGCCACCAGCAAGAATTACTGCGGCAGCTGATGCCGCTTGCCCCAAACAAATGGTGCTCACATCTGGGCGAATAAATTGCATCGTGTCATAGATTGCAGTTAGCGCTGTAAATGATCCACCTGGTGAGTTGATATAAATCATGATGTCGCGATCTGAATCCATAGATTCAAGGGTCAATAACTGCGCCATTACATCGTTTGCAACAGTGTCATCGATTGGCTGACCCATGAAGATAATGCGCTCTTCAAATAACTTTGTATATGGATCAAGGCGCTTGAAACCATAAGCGGTCTTTTCTTCAATTGTTGGAAGAACGTAGCGATTAGTAATTTCGTTGATGCGGTTCATCTCTGAATTCATGCTGTGCCTCCACGACCTGAAACTTGACCTGCTGAACGAACAACATGATCTACGAATCCA
Source organism: Bifidobacterium breve (assembly GCA_945898065.1). Classification (GTDB taxonomy): domain Bacteria; phylum Actinomycetota; class Actinomycetes; order Nanopelagicales; family Nanopelagicaceae; genus Planktophila. Next base: position 13,823 of record CAMDHH010000022.1, on the reverse strand, counting down.
TATTCTTTTGCTTCATCAGCTGTAAACCAACGATCGCGATCAGAATCTGCAGTAACAGTTTCAATGCTCTGTCCTGTGTGGTGTGCAATGAGTTCTGCCATCTTCTTCTTTGTAAATCCAATTTGTTCTGCTTGAATTTTGATATCTGTTGCAGTTCCACCGATACCACTTGAAGGTTGGTGCATCATGATGCGTGCATGTGGGAGGGCGTAACGCTTTCCTGCAGCACCTGAACAGAGCAAGAATTGACCCATTGATGCAGCAAGTCCCATTCCAACAGTTGCAACATCGTTATTGACATATTGCATCGTGTCATAAATGGCCATACCTGCAGTTACAGAACCACCAGGTGAGTTGATGTAGAGAAAAATATCTTTCTCTGGATCTTCGGCTGCAAGTAACAGAATCTGTGCAGCAATTGCATTTGCCATTGAGTCTTCAACTACAGAGCCTAAGAAGATAATTCGTTCGCGAAGCAAACGGTTATAAACCTGGTCATCTAGACCACCTGAACCTGATTGCGGTGCGCGTGCCAAAATTTCGGCAGCTTGCGGGCTAAGAAAATCCACGTGACATCCTCCTGATTATTTTTACCTGTACTGACCCTAACAATGTAAGCGCCGAAATGCTTCCCAATAAAGCTCAAAAGCTACCTAAATGCCCCATGTTCGCTCAGGGCAGATTGTTATTGGGTTACTTCGCCAACTTCTGGTTCTGGTACTTGTGGGCGAAGCGCCTCAAGATCTACAACATTTCCTGATGCATCGCTGACCTTGACGCGAGCAAGAACAACTGCGAGCGCTTTAGCGCGAGAGACTTCAGCAACGAGTTGCGAAATTTGCCCAGCCTTTTGCAATTCTGCTGCAAATTGCTCAGGAGCCATTCCATATCGCTGTGAAGTACGAACCAAATATTCAGTCAATTCAATTTCAGTAACGTTGACATCTTCTGTCTGCAAAATTGCATCGAGCAAGAAATCTGATTTCAATGATGAGCGAACTTGTCCATCAACTTCTGCGCGATGCTCGGCATCTTCAAGGCGACCTTCACCTTCGAGGTGATCATTTACTTCTGCCTCAACAACAGAATCTGGAACTGGAATATCTAAATCATCGAGTAACTTCTTGAGCAGTAGATCGCGTGCCTGTGTTCCCTGTTCCATCTTCTTCACACGCTCTAAGCGAGTATTGAAATCAGCTTTCAATTCAGCCAGTGAATCAAATTCACTAGCAAGCTTTGCAAATGCATCATCAATAGGTGGAAGTTCACGCTCTTTGACTGCCTTGACCGTTACTTCAACATTTCCGCTTTCACCCTCTGCTTGGCCAACTAGCTGTGAATCAAATGTCTTTGACTCCCCCGCTGATAAGCCCTCAAGCGCTGCATCTAGGCCATCAATCATGCGATCTGAACCGACTTCATAAGAAATATCGTTAGCTACTCCGCCTTCAACTTCTTTTCCATCAATGCGTGCGGTGAGATCAATAGTGACAAAATCACCAGTTTTGACAGCTCGCTCAACAGTATTGAGAGTTCCAAAACGAATACGAAGGTTTTCAATCTGCTCATCAATATCTGAATCTGCTACCACTACATCATCTACTGTAATTTCAATCTTTGAAAAATCTGGAAGTGTGACTTCTGGGCGCACATCTACTTCAACAGTAAATGAGAGCTTCTCGTTATCGATGTATTCCTTGACCTCAACTGTTGGGCGTCCAATAACAAAAATCTTGTGCTCGCGAGCTGCCTGGCCATAGAAATCAGGAAGGGCAGAATTGATTGCTTCATCAATTACTGAACCGCGACCAACGCGTTGATCAATCATTGATGATGGAATTTTGCCCTTACGAAATCCAGGAATATTTACCTTTGATGCAATCGCCTTATATGCATTATCAACATGTGTTGTGAGCTCTGCATATTCAACATCTACGGCGAGTCGAACACGAGTAGGTGACAAAGTTTCAACCGTGCTCTTCACAATTACTCCTTCAAAAAAAGTCTGGTCGGGGCGGGGAGATTCGAACTCCCGGTCTCCTGCTCCCAAAGCAGGCGCGCTAGCCACTACGCTACGCCCCGAGGCGCAATACGGGAGTCTAGAGGAGATTTTCACCTTCTCTTACCGACCTAGTAGATTCACCTCATGCCCATGCGGGTGTAGCTCATTGGTAGAGCCCCAGCCTTTCAAGCCCACCGCGCAAAGAAAATAGGCAATTTATTTGTAACTGCTGAAAACCACATTCGCGCGCCCTAGATTTGATAGACCTCTAATCGAAGAACGAATCCATAGATTAAGAGTCAATCCTGGATCGCTAATGGCGGTGGTGATTTATTTGTATGATTTTTCTTGTATGACTACGCCAACTAAGCCGCAGGCAAAAATTGACAATATTTTCATCCAGCTTTCCATGGGCGCATAATAGGTGAGTACTGTGGCGATAATTGCCCCGCAAACTCCACCATATGGAAACCAGTTTTTCATATCTTAATTGTCCACCGTCGATGCAAGATTTAGGCGCTCGCCATGCTCTATCCGCGCCTAATTTTCAATAATGAGTGGATTTTGACGGTCTGCAACGGTGTAAGATTCCACCGAATTGATGAGCCATCTCATCTATTTACGCGTGATTACGCTGATATACACAGCTGATTTTCATTTGCGGGTGTAGCTCAATGGTAGAGCCCCAGCCTTCCAAGCTGGCCATGCCGGTTCGATCCCGGTCACCCGCTCCATATCTTTATTAGCCGATTTGGCCGACTTCTAAACTGAAGTATTTTCCTGACATAGAAATGTTCAAACCAGATGATCCAATCATTGGAACAACTTGGATGTTGAAGGATCCTAAAATTCCCGTTCCATCGACAGTTAGTTCTGCAATCAATGTAGTGAACATGCATTCTCCCGGATTTTGATACTCCGTTCCGGTCACTATGTAAAAAGTAGAATCCAATACTGCCGATGAGCCAGCACTGTTTACTGACATTGTTATTGGATAGGTGACTCCCGTATCTGAAACATTGAAAGTTTTTACATAAATCTTGATTAGATAACTTTTCCCACCAGTAAAGTCTCCAAAATTTGACGAGGGCTTTGTGCTGCCCGCTGCCCCTGAAAGATTAGAGACAAAAGAAAAAGTTCCTACTCGGACATTGCTGGGACCAACTGTTCCTGTTTCACCTTTGGCACCATTTGATCCAACTGTTCCTGTCTCACCTTTAGTACCTGCTGGGCCAGTCGAACCAGTTAGTCCCGTGTCACCTTTGGCGCCGGTATTACCAGTCGAACCAGTTAGTCCCGTGTCACCTTTGGCACCGGTCGGCCCCGTGCCTGAACCAGAAGCACCAGTTGGTCCTTGAGCTCCCGCAGCACCTGAACTTCCTGTCGCACCAATACTTCCTGTCGCACCTTTTTCACCTTGAATACCTTGTGGGCCAGCAGAGGAGGAAGCAGTAATTACATTTTTTGCATCACTTCCATTCTTTCCATCAGATCCATTAGTTCCTGCAATGCCTCGAAGTGAAATTGGAGTAAGCCATTTACCTTTTGACTTTGGGCCATAGATATTTGCATTCTTGACATCAATATAAAAATCACCATTGATTCCTATTGCTGATGAAGGTGGGGTTGTTCCACTAAGAATTGTGTTGGGAATTGCCGCAACTGTTCGCCCGGCTGACTTTGGTTTGAACACAGATGTTTTAGTGGCCGCGAAACTTTGTGCAGGAAGAGCTATAAGAAGCGCGGTGGTGATTAGTGCTAGGGAAGTTCGCTTCATGAGGCTCCTTAGGACCATTGAATGAAGGTTTACTGAGTCCAGTGTGAAACTGTGCCTCATTGGCGTATATCGGGAGATGCCCATCACTCATTGAGCATTTTAGGAAGGGTGACCCTACTCGTGAGCGTCGTGTTGGGAAAATATTCACAAGGTTTTTTCAGGTTCTTTGCCTACTCTTTTGAGCATTGAAGAGTTATCTACGAGTAGTCAATGGCACTTTGTCAGCGACACTGAAACTTCGCAAGAAGGAAGGCGACATAAAAATGTCATCAAAGAAGACAATTATTGCAATCGCAATCACCACCGCTGCTCTAACGGTTAGCTCAGTTGGATTTGCAAATGCAGCACCGAAGTCAACTGCGCGTGTTTCGACAACAAAGACAACAGCGCGTGTTTCAGCAATTATCAACCCAATTACCTCTATAAAAGGTGGGCCTGTAACTGCAGTTACATCAGTTCTGGCTGCACTAGTGACCAAGGGAACAATTACTCAAGCACAAGCAGATGCGATTGTTACCGCAGTTACTGCAGCACAAGTTGCCCAACGTGAGGTTGAAGGATCACCAAAGAGAGTTCCACATCCTGACCGCGCAGTAATCGATAAATTAATTTCAGATTCAATTGGTGTCGATAGTGCGACTATCAACTCACGCCTTCGTGCTGGTGAATCGCTAGCAACTATTGCTGGCGTAAAGAAAGATGTACTCATTGCAGCACTAGTTGCTGAGGCAACAAAGAGAATTGATGCAGCTGTAACTGCAGGAACTCTCACCGCAGCGCAAGCCACAAGCATGAAATCAACTCTTGTTGCTAAAACAACTGCGCAAATAAATGAAACACGTGGGGCAGGATTCCCTGGTGCTCCAAAGGGTAAAAAGGGTGGACGCGAACATGGTGGTAAGGGTGATCGTGACCACGGCGGTATGGACGATCGTGACGATGCACCAAGAGGCACAGCACCAACTACTCCAACACCAACTGCATAAAGGATAAATAAAAACTTCATACCTCCTCCGAAAGGGAAAAGAGACCCGCCACATAAATAAGGCATGTGGCGGGTTTTCCTTTGCGCTAAGAAGTACATGGCAGACTGTCCACGTGCGAATACATATTGGTAGCGACCATGCAGGTTTGGAACTCAAGAGCGCTTTAGTTGAGCACTTGAAGAGCAAGGGCCACGATGTAACTGATCATGGACCACACGTTTATGACGCACTCGATGATTACCCAGTCTTTTGCCTTCCAGCAGCGCAAGCAGTTGCTAAAGATTCATCATCTCTTGGAATTGTTTTAGGCGGTTCGGGAAATGGCGAACAAATTGCTGCCAATAAAGTTGTCGGTGTGAGGGCAGCGCTAGCGTGGAGTATCGAGACAGCACAATTAGCTCGCTCTCACAATGATGCCAATATTGTTGCTATCGGTGGGCGTATGCACCCCATTGAAGTGTGCAAAGAGATTATTGACGCCTTTATTGCCGAACCATTTAGCAATGATGAGCGACATATTCGCCGAATTGGATTGATAAGTAAGTTCGAAAAAGATAAAACTATCTAAAGTACATAAAGTCAGTAACTTGATGCTTCTTATCTAGGCCTTGTCCTTCAAAACGTGTCAGTGGGCGCCATTCTGGCTTTACTACAACTCCCCCAGTAAATAGTTCACTTGCAGAAAAGACTTCAGAGATGCGCTCTGCATAGGGAACCCAATCGGTAGCTATATGGAAATAGCCACCAGGCTTTAGTTTGGAATGAATAACTGCAACAAATTCTGGGTTCACAATGCGCCGTTTATTATGTTTTTTCTTTGGCCAAGGATCTGGAAAATAGAGATGAAAGCCATCGATAGATTGATCTTCAATCATGTAATGCAAAACCATATGAGCATCTTCTTCAATGACTTTAATATTTTTTAGCTGGGCTTCATCTATTCGGCCTAAGAGTTTTCCAATCCCAGGTGGGTGTAAATCAATAGCAACAAATGCTGTATCGGGAAGGTGCTGGGCAATATGGGCTGTTGCCTCACCCATTCCAAAACCTATTTCAACAACTAACTTTTTATGCTTTGGAAATAGGGAACCTAAATCAACTTTTTCTTGAGTGTAGGCAATTCCGTAGGTGAGCCACAGCGCATCCTTGGCAGCTTTCTGGGCCTCAGTGATGCGTGAACCGCGAATTGTGTATGAGCGGTTTGTAGGGCGTTCCATAAGCTAACTCTGTCATGGTTGGATAACAACATTGAAATCGAGTAATCAAAGGAGTTCACGGTGCCAGGAGTAAATATCACCCAAGCAGAGGCAGCAGCGCGTTCGGCGATTCTAAAAGTCGAGAGCTATGTCATTGACTTAGATCTCACCACTGGCCCTGAGACATTTCGCGTAAAGAGTGCAATCAAGTTCAAGGGTCTCAAGCCTGGTGAGTCAACATTTATTGATGCCGTTGGCAAAAGTGTTATCTCTGCAACTTTGAATGGCCAAAACTTTGATGCAAAATTTGATGGAGAGACTATCTATTTACCTGCAATTGCTGCAGAAAATCTTTTAGAGATCGAACTCGAAGGTGTTTATTCCAATACCGGTGAAGGACTTCACCGTTTCGTAGATCCATCCGATAACGAGGTCTACCTATATACACAGTTCGAAACTGGTGATGCACGTCGTATGTATCCATGTTTTGATCAACCAGATCAGAAGGCAACTTTTACAATTAGCACTATTACTCCCAAGCACTGGGAAATCATTTCAAATTATGAAGTTGGCTCTGTCAAAGATTTAGGTGCAGATACAAAGCACACTCAATTCAAAGTTTCACAAGTTATCTCTACATATGTCACAGCAATAGTCGCCGGCCCATATCAATATGTAAAAGATGAGTACAAAGGCGAAAAGACAATTCCACTCGGAATTTATGCACGTAAGTCATTCTTTCAATATGTCGATGCTGCCAATATTTTTGAAATCACAAAGCAAGGTTTCGCCTATTTCGAAAAGACATTCGGTCTTGCGTATCCATTTGGAAAGTACGACCAACTCGCAGTTGCCGAATATAACTGGGGCGCTATGGAAAATGTTGGCTGTGTAACTTTCCACGAAGATGTACTTATCTTCCGAAGCAAGGTCACTGAGAGCAAGCACCTAGGTCGTGCCAGCACAATTCTTCACGAGATGGCTCATATGTGGTTTGGCGATCTTGTAACAATGAAGTGGTGGGAAGACCTTTGGCTCAATGAATCATTTGCTGAATGGGCTTCTTATATGGCAACGAGTGAGGCGACGAAATACACGCATGCATGGACAGAGTTTAACGCACTTCGTAAGAACTGGGCGTATCGCCAAGATCAACTGTCATCCACCCACCCCATTGCAGTTGCAATGGAGGATCTAGAGGCTGTGCGCACAAACTTTGATGGAATTTCATATGCAAAGGGTGCATCTGTGCTTCAGCAATTAGTTGAGCACGTTGGACGTCAAAACTTTATCGATGCACTGCGCATCTATTTCGCAAAGCATGCCTATCAGAACACAACCCTCAATGATTTGATGGTTGAACTTGAAGCAACAAGTGGTCGCGACCTCAAGCCTTGGGCAAAGACTTGGCTGCAAACTGCTGGTGTAAATACATTACGACCAGAAATATCTGTCAGTGATGGCACTTACTCCGCAATAGCCGTCAAGCAAGAAGCGCCAACAATGCCAGTCGGATCAAAGGAACTACGTCCACACCGTTTGAAGGTTGCACTCTTTGATATTGCAGGTGGCGCACTAGTTCGACGTAAGAGCGTTGCACTCGATGTTTCAAGCGCCCTTACTCCAGTTGCTGAATTAGTTGGCGAAAAAGTTGCTGACCTAGTTCTTATCAACGATGGCGACCTATCGTATGCAAAGTTGCGCTTTGATGAACGCTCTATTGCAACGCTGAAGAGCCACCTTGGGAAACTCAATGACCCACTTGCTCGTGCACTTATTTGGGCATCCCTATGGGATTCAGTCCGCGATGGCGAACTATCGACTTCTGATTACCTCACTATTGCACTCAATGCACTTGCCGATGAGAGTGATATTTCAATCGTCACGATGACAATTACTCAACTCGATACTGCAATTTGGCAATACAGCGATCCAGGTAAGCGCCAAGGACTTCGTCTCATACTTGCTAATGCGATGGAAAAATTCCTAGATAGCGCTAAACCAGGAAGTGATCACCAACTTCAATTTGCAAAAGCATTTGCGGATTCAGCCGTTACTCCAGAACAAAATGAGCGAATCAAATCAGTCCTGGGCGGTTCAGTATCTGGTCTTGCAATTGATGCAGATCTTCGCTGGTACCTCTTTATATGTGCAATCAAGCGAGGCGTGCTCGGTGCATCCGATATCGATGCAGAACTAGCCCGCGATAATACGGCCCACGGAAAGCAAAATGCTGCTTACGCATTTGCTGCTATTCCAACAACTGATGCAAAGGTAAAAGCATTCAAAGCAGTGGTCAATGATAATTTGAGTAACACTATCCATGCCTACACATGCCGTGGATTCAATCTTCCATTGCATTCACACTTACTTGAGCCATTTGTAGATCAATATTTTGCGATGCTCAATGAACTATGGAAAAACAAGGGATTTGAGATCGCAGAAACAACTGCAATCTTGACCTTTCCAACATTCATAGTCACTGAATCAACACTTGCTAAAGCGCAAAATTGGTTAGATGTCACTGGAAAAGATTCAGCTGGTGCACTTCGCCGTGTTGTTGCCGAGGGTCGCGATGCTCTTGCTCGCGCACTCAAGGCGCAGAAATGCGATAAGTAACTAGTTCTATTCGATAGAAGTTATTGAAGAACTCTTCTTCTTTTTGCGCTCTCCCGTGGAGACCCATGACAATAGGGCAATTACAAAAAAGAGCACTATCGGAATAAGAACAAAAGTTACGACTGTTTCGATTGCGCTCAGTGCCTCTCCTGGAATGTAACCATCTTCTTGAGCGATGGTGCGAAGAGAGACAAGGCTTTGTAAGTTATTTGTCATGGAGGCAGTCTAAGTTATTTACGCAGTAGCTGCTGCCACACCAAATGGTTCCAGATACTGCAACCAGATTTTATCTGTTCGCCCAGTTCCAAGAATTCTCCATGCTGCTCCAACTGGTTCGCGAGGAAGTGTGCGCAGTTTCCAACCCATTTCTTTGAGTGGTTTATCGGCCTTGAGATGGTTGCACTTATGACATGCAGAGACAACATTTTCCCAATTGTGACCACCACCACGGCTTCGCGGAATTACATGATCAATAGAAGTTGCCGGTGCTACGCAATAAACACAACGTCCGCCATCGCGAGCAAATATTGCACGGCGCGAAAGTGGAACTGCATGGCGATAAGGAATGCGAACAAATTTTGTAAGTCGAATTACTGAAGGCAGTGACATTTCGCCATGTGCATAGTGAACAACTTCACCAGAATCTTCAATCATTACTGCGCGAGAATTGAGAACAAGAATGAGAGCACGTCGATCAGAGACAACACCTAACGGTTCGTAGGTGGCATTGAGCACAAGTGTGCGCGACATAATCGCTCCCGATCTAGCGCGTGGCTCGCGCCGATTGGTTTATCTTGCACTAAAAGGGCGGGACTCGGGGGCATTTGGTGCCTAATTTTTGGTGACAATTTGGATAAAGTCTGACCATCATGAGCGAAAACCTACAAAATGCCCTCGATTGGTTGCGTGGGACTCCCCTTCGCATCATTCTGATTCTCACTTCGGCCATAGCTATTCAATATTTTGGAACTAGGGCGATCACACGTGCGATGAATCGCCTAGCAAGTACTGATCTCATTCTTGGTCCTGGAAATATGGTGGCTCGCCAAAAAGAGCGCGCTCGTACAACTGGCACAGTTTTATCGAGCACTCTGAACTCGATTGTGTGGATTATTGCACTTGCAATGTTGATGGGTGAATTTGGATTCAATCTTGGTCCACTTATTGCATCCGCTGGAGTAATTGGTGTTGCGCTCGGACTTGGCGCACAGACAATTGTGCGCGATGTTTTATCGGGAATCTTTATGCTCGTTGAAGATCAATATGGCGTTGGTGACAAAGTTGAAGTGCTTGATGTCAAAGGCACCGTCGAAAAAGTTGGACTTCGTATTACAACTGTTCGTGATTCAAATGGAACGCTCTGGTATTTGCGCAATGGCGAAATTCTAAAGGTTGGAAATCTTTCTCAATCTGGTTGATTCATCATCGAGTTTGCTGCCATCTCTAAATACGACCACAACTCTTCTCGCATCACTGGATCCATTTCAATTCCATCTACTGCAGCGGCCATGCAAGAGAGCCACGCATCGCGTGCTTTAGTATCTATGTGGAATTGTGCATGGCGCATACGAAGTCGTGGGTGTCCTCGATTATCTCCGTAGGTAGTAGGTCCGCCCCAATATTGTTCTAAGAACCATTGCAAACGTTGCGCTGCACCTTTCATATCTTCATCTGGATACATTGGTCGCAAGATTGGATTAGTAGCAACGCGTGCATAGAACTGTGAGACTAAGTCGGCGAAGAATGCCTCGCCTCCCATTTTTTCGTAGAAAGTGCTCACGCCATCATCGCTTTGAGATCTTTACCTTTTGCAATCTGCAACACGAAATATGAAGTGATGACACACAATGCACCGCTGATATAAAAAGCAGCGGCATAGTCCCCAAGTTTCACACGCAAGACTGCTACACCAAAGGCAGCAATAGATCCACCTATTTGGTGGGCTGCAAAGACCCAGCCATAGATAACAGTTGCGCGCTCTGGACCAAGAATGGTGCGACATAACATAATCGTTGGTGGAACCGTTGCAACCCAATCAAGGCCATAGAAAATAATGAAGACAAGTGTTGATGCTTGCATTGTTGAGAAGAGAATTGATGGTAATAAAAAGAGTGAAAGTCCGCGTAGCGCGTAATAGAAGAAGAGCAGTTTGCGCGGATCGTATCTATCGGTGAGCCAGCCCGAAAATACCGTTCCGATAACATCGAATAAACCAACGAGTGCGAGCAGTCCTGCCGCAACAGTTTGTGGCATACCATGATCATGGGCCGCCGGAATAAAGTGTGTTCCAATAAGTCCACTCGTTGATAGCCCACAAACAAAAAATGAGCCAACTAGATACCAAAAATCTTTATGAGCACTCGCTTCTTTCAATGTAACGATTGCTAACTTCCCTGCAGGTATCTCACTCTTCTTTGGTGGCTGCCAATCAGGCTTTGCACCGTATGGAAGCATTCCAACAGATGCTGGGCTCTCACGAAGGAAGAGTGCGATAAATGGAATCATCGCAATGGCTGCAATTGAAATTGTTATTGAAATACTCTTCCAGCCATATTCGAGTGAAAGTTTTGTCAGACCTGGCAAGAAAATAAGTTGCCCCGTTGCACCCGCTGCAGTAAGTGCCCCAATTACGATTCCACGCTTTTCAACAAACCATCGGTTAGCAATTGAGGCGGCAAAAACAAGTGCCATCGAGCCCGTGCCAACACCGACTATGACGCCCCATGTTGCAACTAATTGCCAAGGTGCATGAATAAAAATTGTAAGAAATGCACCAACACTGACCGTTGCAAGAGCTGCCATAACTGTTCTGCGAATTCCAAAGCGCTCCATGAGTGCTGCTGCAAATGGCGCGGTCAGGCCATAGAGCAAAACATTGACTGAGATGGCAAGGGATATTTGATCTCTTCCCCACCCAAAGGCATCTTCTAGTGGAATGACTAAAACAGAAGGTGCTGATCTAAAACCTGCAGTTGCAATCAGAGTAAAGAATGTAACTATCGCTGCCATCCATGCAGGATGCAGGCGTCTCTCTTTTTGCTGCATAACTTATGCCTCTAGGTATCGTCCGAGGTATTCACGTTCAATATCACTCAGTGGTCGAGATTTATTTGTCTCTATCGAAACTGCGACTTGAACTGTCTTTGCATTCGCAACAATCGTACCTTTACTGCTCATTTGATAAGCAAGATCAAAGGATGCGTTACCAATCTTTGTTACCCAAATTTCAACATCTAAATCAAAGCCGCCTTCATATATTGGCTCTATGAAATCAACTTCAGCGCGAGCAACAACCATATCCATCAGTAGCGGAGTCTCCCCTGCTCTCTTGCGTGACCACCATGTGAAATCTGCACGCGACTCTTGAACGTAGGTCAAATAGTTTGCATTATTGACATGACCGAATGCATCTAAATCATTCCAACGAACATGCGCCTTAGATTTATGCCTCATTAGCGAGTTAACTTTCTATATGTAACGCGATGTGGACGAGCAGCATCGGCACCGAGTCGCGAAATTTTATTTGCTTCATATGATTCAAAGTTTCCTTCAAACCAGAACCACTTTGAATCTCCTTCATAGGCCAAGATGTGCGTTGCGACTCTGTCGAGGAACCAGCGATCGTGAGAGATCACAACAGCGCAGCCTGGAAATTCGAGGAGTGCATTTTCAAGTGAGCCAAGTGTTTCGACATCTAGATCGTTCGTTGGCTCATCGAGTAGCAACATATTTCCACCTTGCTTGAGTGTGAGTGCAAGGTTGAGACGGTTGCGCTCTCCACCAGAGAGCACTCCAGCAGGCTTTTGCTGATCAGGACCTTTGAAACCAAATGCTGCAACATATGCGCGCGAAGGCATTTCAACTTGTCCGACTTTCATAAAATCTAAACCATCGGAGACAACTTCCCATAATGTTTTCTTTGGATCGATTCCGCCACGAGACTGATCTACATATGAAATCTTTACAGTCTCGCCCATTTTTACAAAGCCAGAATCTGGTTCTTCCATTCCCATAAGCATTTTGAAAAGAGTTGTCTTACCAGCACCGTTTGGTCCAATAACTCCAACAATTCCGTTACGCGGTAATGTGAATGAGAGATCATCTACTAATAGACGATCACCAAATCCCTTACTCAAATGTTCGACTTCCATAACAATATTTCCAAGGCGCGGCCCTGGTGGAATCTGAATCTCTTCAAAGTCGAGTTTGCGCATCTTGTCTGCCTCAGATGCCATCTCTTCATAGCGTGCAAGGCGCGACTTAGATTTAGCCTGGCGACCCTTTGCATTCTGGCGAACCCAATCGAGCTCTTCAGCTAAGCGCTTTGCACGCTTTGCATCTTTTTGTCCTTCAACTTTGAGACGTGCAGACTTTGTCTCTAAGTAAGTGGAGTAATTGCCTTCATATGGATATGCACGACCGCGGTCGAGTTCCAAAATCCACTGCGCAACATTGTCCAAGAAATATCTATCGTGAGTAATGGCCACAACTGTGCCTGGGTACTTACTGAGGAATTGTTCTAGCCACAAAACAGATTCAGCATCTAAGTGGTTTGTAGGCTCATCAAGAAGTAAAAGGTCTGGTGCCTGCAATAGCAATTTACAGAGTGCAACACGGCGGCGCTCTCCACCAGATAACACAGTGACATCTGCATCAGGAGGTGGGCAACGAAGTGCATCCATTGCTTGCTCTAATTGCGCATCTAAATCCCATGCATTGCGATGATCCAATTGCTCCTGAAGGTTTCCCATCTCAGTGAGTAACTTGTCGTAATCGGCATCGGGGTTCGCCATCTCATCTGATACGGCATTGAATCGATCGAGCATTGCAATAGTTTCTGCAACACCCTCTTTTACATTGTCTAAAACATTTTTTGTCTCATCGAGTACAGGCTCTTGCATCAAGATTCCGACTGTGTAACCAGGTGTTAGAAATGCTTCACCATTAGAGGCAGTTTGAAGTCCAGCCATAATCTGGAGAACTGTTGATTTACCAGCACCATTGGGACCGACAACACCGATTTTTGCACCTGGATAAAAGGCCAAAGTCACATCGTCAAGAATTACTTTTTCGCCATGCGCTTTACGCGCTTTCTTCATCGTATAAATAAACTCAGCCATGAGAGGAAACCTTACTCGTTAGTGTCGGTAGACTTAGCATCACACGACCCCTACAGGCGCCTGTAGCTCAGTCGGATAGAGCACCCGCCTTCTAAGCGGGTTGTCGCAGGTTCGATTCCTGCC
>CAMDHH010000021.1 GCA_945898065.1 Bifidobacterium breve | reverse complement strand
ATCGTGGACTATCAGCTGGTGAAAAGCGCATGCTCGCCAAGGCGAAGCAGATTCTTATCTCAGAGCTCGCTCTTGCTGAGCGCACTGATGAAGAGAAGGCTGCAACGATCCTTGACGAGGTTCTAGCTTCCTAAGCAATCTATGAAGTGCGCAGCAATCATTGCCGCTGCTGGCAGTGGTGAAAGATTTGGCGCACAGATTCCTAAAGCCCTCATTCAACTGGGCGATCGCACACTCATCGAACACGCTATAGCCGCGCTGGCACCTGTTGCAACTCAAATAATTGTTACTGCGCCAGCAGGTTTCGAAGAACAAATTCGCACACTCGTCGGTGAGGGTATTGATGTTGTAACTGGTGGAGCCACCCGCTCTGAAAGTGTTCGCAATGGTTTAGCCCTAGTTGGTTCGGATATTGATTACGTATTAGTTCACGATGCAGCGCGCGCCCTTGCAACAACGTATTTAGCCCAAGAGGTACTTGCTCAACTAGTCAGTGGCGAGAAAGCCGTCATCCCTGGCTTAGAACAAATAGATACAGTCAAAGTTGTCGATGCATCTGGATATGTTGTAGCTACACCAGATCGCAAGGAACTTCGCCGAGTTCAAACTCCCCAAGGATTTTCTCGCCAACTACTCGTTGATGCACATGCATCACATAGCGATGCAACCGATGATGGCGCACTCGTTGAAAGTATGGGCATAAAAGTCAAGATCATTCAAGGTGAAGAACGTGCTCTAAAAATCACAACTCCTGCCGATCTTTCAATCGCGCTTTCATATCTTGGTAGCGCTTCAGAATTTAGAAGTGGCGTTGGTGTTGATGCTCATGCATTTGCACAAGGTAAGCCACTCTGGCTTGCAGGAATTCAATGGCCTGATGAAATGGGAGTTGAAGGACATTCTGATGGAGATGTTGCAGCACATGCAATTTGCGACGCTCTCTTTGCAGCAAGTGGTCTTGGTGATCTTGGCAGTAATTTTGGAGTCAATCGCCCTGAATATGCTGGTACATCAGGTGCACAGTTACTCAAAGAAACTTTGGCAATGATTACAAAATCTGGTTACACAATTTCACATGTATCAGTGCAAGTAATTGCTAACCGACCAAAATTAGGGCTGCGCAGAATTGAAGCGATCGAAGCATTATCGAGGGCATTAGATGGCGCATCAGTTTCATTACTAGCAACAACTACCGATGGAATGGGTCTTACAGGTGAAGGAAAAGGCATTGCAGCGATTGCATCGGCGTTGATTACCAAGAATATGGGACTACGCCCTTAGGCTTCGTGTGTTTCCATCAAGCAACTGGGCTATAAATAGAAATGGGTAACAATGGCAAGTAAAGCCAAAAAAAGGGCTCAACAACAAGTGAGAAAAAAAGAATCCTTTGTGGCTTTGATATTTATCTCAGTTCTATTAGGGATGCTCGCACTTCTTCAGAATAAGTACGGTCAATGGACCGATGTACGGGGCTTCTTCGGAATGCATTTTAGAGATGGTTTACATCATTGGCCATACTCTGAACACATAATTGCAGGTACAACCGAAGTAATGCACGCCGTTGAATATCCTGTCATCACGGGACTTATTATGTGGTTAATAACTTTTTTAGTGCCACTTTCCGATCAAGCGGTATTTCATTACTACTGGGTTACTTCGGCATTTCATATTGCTTTGCTCGCCTTGAGTGCCTATCTAATCAAAATAATTTCAAATAAAAAGTCAGCTTATTATTTTATTTTTGCACCTGCAGTTCTTTACTCCTTATATCGTAACTGGGATATTTGGGCTTTAGTTCCGATGCTTGGCGCTATTCTTCTATTCGAGTGCAAGAAATATACACAAAGTGCATGGCTCTTATCTTTATCAATTGCAACTAAATTCTTCCCCGTAGTTCTACTTCTACCTATTGCAATTATCCTTTTCCGGAACAAACAATTGCCTATCTTTTTCAAATATTCTCTAACAGTTATTTATTCTTGGATACTGATCAACCTTCCATTTGCTCTCATAGACTTCAAAGGCTGGGCCTATTTCTATGAATTTAGTTACAAACGTGCCTTGGGATCGGCATCATTTTACGAGATAGTCTCAATTTTAATACCATCAATCACTTTTTCTTCTATCCATTTCTACATACTTAATATAGGAATCTTTTCGCTTCTAATCCTATTTCTTTTCAGATTGAAAGAAATTCCAACGCTTCCAGAGGCCTCTTTTTTTGTTATGTTTGCATTTATGTTATTTACTAAGCAATATTCTATGCAATATGTAATCTGGCTTACGTCACTCGCTGTACTTGCAATGTACAAAATATCGGAAAAAAGCAAAGTACTTATGATCTATATTTTCATTCTTTGGCAGGCTTCTGAACTTATATTTCAGTATTCTCTATTTCAAAAATTTCTCACAGATATATATGCAAAAACAGATACCCCAATGAAAATTTCAGTATCTAATACAACATATGCCTCGACAGGTGCTATTCGCTACATTTGTGCCATCGTATTTGCCTCCCTGCTTGCGAAGTATCTATTTGACGCGAAGAAAGCGGAGACGAGCAAATAAGGGTCGGCTGCCATTTTTAAGGATTCAACACACTCACGGTAGACTCATCACATGAGTTCGCTATCGCTTTATGACACGCTTACTCGTACCACAACACCATTTTCTCCAGTTGTCGCAGGCAAAGCCTCTATCTATATCTGTGGTGCAACCGTTCAAGGCGCCCCACATATTGGCCATGTTCGAAGCGGTGTGAACTTTGATATTTTGCGCCGCTGGCTAATCAAGAGTGGCTATGACGTTACTTTTATTCGAAACGTAACTGATATCGATGACAAGATTTTGCATAAGGCAGTCCATGAAGAAATGTCTTGGTGGGCACTTGCCATGAAGTACGAGCGTGCATTTAGCGCTGCATATACGGCTTTGAATGTTGCGCCTCCAACGTATGAACCACGCGCAACAGGGCACATCACGCAGATGATTGAACTTATGGAAATACTTATTGAAAAAGGTGCGGCATATGCACCAGGTAATGGTGATGTTTATTTAGAAGTTCGCAAGCTATCTTCATACCTCACTCTTTCTCGCCAAAAATTAGATGACTTACAACCTGCATCAGATGCTGATGAAGTAAATAAGAAAGATCCACGAGATTTTGCGTTATGGAAAGCTGCAAAACCAGGAGAGCCGTCATGGCCAACTCCTTGGGGACCAGGGCGTCCTGGTTGGCACTTGGAATGTTCTGCAATGGCGCACGCTTACCTAGGTAAAACTTTTGATATTCACGGTGGTGGACTAGATCTTGTATTTCCACATCATGAAAACGAGATTGCACAGTCAGAATCGGCTGGATATGGCTTTGCTCAGCGATGGATGCACAATGCGTGGGTAACACAATCTGGTGAAAAGATGAGTAAGTCACTTGGAAATGCATTACAAGTTACTGAAATTCTAAAGCGAGTGCGCGGTATTGAATTGCGCTGGTATTTAGGAAGTGCTCACTATCGTTCCATGTTGGAATATTCAGAGGTAGCACTCGATGAATCTGCAATAGCTTTTAGACGTATTGAAGCATTTCTAAATCGCAGCGTCGAAATAGTTGGCGCATTGCCTACGCCTGTGATTAGTTCTGCTTTTGCTGATGCCATGAATGATGATTTAGCAGTCCCAACAGGGCTGGCATCTATTTCAGAGAACTTGCGCACAGGAAATACTGCAGTTACTGATGGGAATAAGGCACTTGTTGCGCAGAGTGCAAATGAAATCCGTGGTGCCCTAGAAGTACTCGGTTGCGACCCATTTGATGCTGCTTTTACTCAATCTGCAGGAGCAGATCTAACAGAGGCTCTCGATGGAGTTATTCAATTAGCACTCACACAACGTGCTGCAGCACGAGAGCGAAAAGATTTTGCAGCATCAGATCAAATACGAGATGGTTTATCTGCATTAGGAATAACGATTGAAGATACGGCACAAGGGCCACGATGGTCGATCTCACGAAGTGAAGGCGAATAACAATGGCTGGTAATTCAAGTCGAAAAGGCGCAGTGCGCGGATCTAAAAAAGGTCCATCTGGTGGCACTGGCGGAAATAACAAACGTCGCTTAGAAGGTAAAGGTCCAACACCTAAAGCAGAAGATCGTCCGTATCACGCAGCTGCAAAGCGCAAAAAAGCTGCAGAGAAAAAGGGCGACAAAGTTACGACAACTCGCAAAACTAGCGATGCCCGACCTGCCACTACTCGATCAACTTCGCCGCGCGCTAGTGCTGCGCGCAGTGATCGCGGACGCAGTGATCGCGGTAAAGGTGAAATTGTTTCAGGTCGCAACGCAGTACTTGAAGCACTTCGCGAAAATGTTCCAGCAACTGAATTATTAGTAGCGCGCAGTATCGATGTTGATGATCGCGTTGCAGAGTCATTGCAATTAGCACTTCATCATGGCCTGCCAATTCGTGAGAGCCATCGCGCAGAGATTGAGGGCATTTCACCCAATAGCCAAGGAATTATTCTTGCGATCAAGCCTTATCAATATTCAAGCTTTGAAGAAATTTCACAGCGTGCCAAGCATCCTGCACTTATTGTGGCTCTCGATGGCGTAACTGATCCTCGTAACTTAGGAGCAATTGTTCGAACTGCTGCAGCATTTGGCGCAGCAGGAGTTGTAATGACAGAGCGTCGTGCTGCAGGAATGACTGCATCTGCGTGGAAGAGTTCTGCCGGAGCAGCAGCGCGTATGCCTATTGCTCAAGTAACGAATTTGGCACGCACTATTGATGAAGCAAAACAAAATGGTCTCTTTGTTGTTGGCCTCGATGGCGAATCAGATGTGAAAATTAATGAGATGAAGGTTGCTACTGAGCCACTCATGATTGTTGTTGGCAGTGAAGGAAAGGGACTTGCTCGCCTCACACGTGAGAAGTGCGACCTTGTCATCTCAATTCCAATCAATGCCTCTACTGAATCCCTCAATGCATCAATTGCTACCGCCATTACGCTCTTTTGGATAGATCAAGAGCGCCAAAAGTAATCTCGGAGAAGAAATGATGTATGAGCGTTTAATTATCTGTGGAGATTCCTTCAGTGAAGGGATGAGTGACCAGGTAATAAATGGTAAATATCGAGGTTGGGCAGATCGTGTAGCCGATGTCATGGCGCAAGCTAATCCTAATTTTACATATGTGAATTTGGCTGTCCGAGGAAAACTTGTGCAGCAAGTTATCGCTAATCAAGTGCCACAAGCAGAAAGGTTTATCACAGGAAAAAATACATTAGTAACATTTCACGCTGGTGCTAATGATGCGCTGCGACCAAATTACAATCCAGAATTAGTCTTACCTCTCTATGCAGATGCAGTGCGCAAGTTGGCAGCAACAGGTGTAACGCTGATGTTATTTACCGTTTTAGAGCGAACAGGTAATGCTGGTAAAGCAGCCGATTTATGGGCTGCGCGCTTTCATGCATTCAATGAAAATGTTCGAGCAGTTGCACAGGAAGTTGGAGCAATCGTTGCCGATGCCAATGAAGAGTCTTTCTTCAATGACCGGCGCTTCTTAGCGTTTGATCGACTTCATCTGAA
The DNA here is from genome assembly GCA_945898065.1 of Bifidobacterium breve. Lineage (GTDB taxonomy): Bacteria > Actinomycetota > Actinomycetes > Nanopelagicales > Nanopelagicaceae > Planktophila. The sequence goes on along the minus strand of CAMDHH010000021.1, from coordinate 14,109 downwards.
TCCAATGGGACACGATCGCGTTGCACAAGCCGTATTAGAAAAACTTGAATTACCGAGTAATCCCAATTGGCGAAAATCACTGCCACCGGCACGAAAAACTCCATGGGTACGCAGCAAAGTAAATAATGTTGCATGGTTTCTTACCTTTGCGCTGCCATGGCTATGGCGACGTGCACGCGGAAAGTCATCCGGAGATGGACGACTAGCTAAATACCCAGAGCCAACTTCTTGGCCTATCACAAAGGTCTAAATAAGAGTTGTAACACTCCACTGCCACGTGTGAGTACCTGTTGCAATCAAATACTTATCTAAAGTATCTGGACCACAGGATGCGGTGCCAAGTCCACGATGAGCACCATCGATATGAACCACAACGTTGCCACATGCATTTACTTGGTAGTCGTGAGTTGCATCAGCTAAATCAATAGCACGGTTGGGTGTAACAGAGACTTGATATGGCTTCGCTAAATCAATTCGAAGACCAGCATCCGTTGGATCGCTTACTTCAAACCAGCGCACACCATTGTGTCCACCATTTTCTTGTGGTCGAACATATGGAATATATTGATTTTCAATAGTCGAGTTCCAGCGATGTATACGTCCAATCTTTCTATCTGGATAGCTCTCATGTGGTCCATTTCCAAACCAGGTGATATCGGTGAGCCCACCACTGAGCTCGAAGTTTGTTCCAACACGGGCAACATCGTTGAGCTCCTTTGGAAGTACAACACTTTCACTTACTGTGAAACCATTTTCGATTGGAGTAATGACCTGAGTATGTTTGATTGCAAATCCGGTACTGGTTTTCCATGTGCACTTGATAGTGACCTTATTGGCACTTTCAGTAACGGTGCATTCTTCGCGAGTGAGGTTACGTAATCCCCAACGTTCCCACCGGGTTGAAATATGGCCTATTCGATCATTATCAGTTGGCGCTCTCCATAATGAAAGCACTGGTGCAACTAATCCAAATGGAAGCTGAATTTCAGCATATTCATTTATTACACCATCGAATTCATCCGAGAGTTGCACAGTTGCTTTAGCTTTTGCACGCGATCTAAGAGCAATCTGACTCCAGCTAACTTCGGCCATTGTGGATGACCACGCGGTACTTGCCTTTGTATGAATAGTGAAAGTAACAAAGCGTTCGCCTTTATCTTCGGCCTTCGCGAGATGAGCAGATTTGACTGTAAATGCGCCCTTTTTGCGAGCTCCAACAGATGGAACTTTTGCAACTCCACCATCTAGTACAAGGCCATCGCAAGTAATAGACCAATGAAATTCAAAGGCTGATAAGTCACTAAAGAATTGCTTATTGAAAATTTCAAAGCGACCAGTACTTGCACTCTTTGCAGTAATTACCGCAGGTGCGGCAAGTGCCTTCATTTCATGCATCGCTGGCTTTGCAGTGCGATCAGGAAATACCAATCCATCACAACAGAAATTGCCATCGTGCTTTGTCTCGCCAAAATCGCCACCGTATGCGGCGCGGGTACTTCCATCGGCCATACTTTGATCGAGACCGTGATCCCAGAATTCCCAAATAAATCCACCTTGCATACCAGGAGTCTTTTCAATGAACTCCCAATACTCTGCAAGTGTTCCATTGCTATTACCCATTGCATGCGAGTACTCACACATAATAAATGGACGATCTTGCTTTCCAGATTTTGCATATGCCATCACAGCACCGATTGCTGGATACATCGGACAAATAATGTCTGTTACACCAACACCCTTGCGCCAGTCACCATTGATTGCGCCTTCATAATGCAATGGACGCGAAGGATCTATGGAGCGTGCATATTGTGCGGCTGCTCTGTGGTTAGCGCCAATACCTGATTCATTTCCGAGTGACCACAAAATAACGCTGGGATGGTGAATATCGCGTTGAACCATTCTGCCAACGCGCTCAACAAATGCACCTGTGTAGCGCGGATCTTCGCACATTGAATCATAGAAAGCATGCGACTCAATATTTGCTTCATCGATTACATAAAAACCAAGTTCATCTGTGAGATCTAAGAATGCAGGATCATTTGGGTAATGTGATGTTCGCACAGCATTGAAATTCCAACGCTTCATCTCTAATAGATCTTCACGCATATCATCGCGCGTTAGAACTCGACCAGTGTGGCGATTGAAGTCATGGCGATTGACGCCATAGATAGTGATTGCTTTGCCATTGACTAGTAGATCTTTTCCAACGACTCGAACATCGCGGAAACCAATTTTTTGGCTACCAATCTGCAGGATTGTGCCCTCTGGGGAAAGTAATTCAAAAGTCAATGTGTATAGATGTGGTGTTTCAGCAGACCAGAGGGCAACCTTTGGAATTCGACTCTCTAGCAATATTTTTCCAGGAACATCAGATCGTACTTGAGCCAAAATTGCATCTGTTGCTTTAGAGACAGTGCCATCCCATGATTTACGCTTTTCAATTTCAGCGTGACGTGCTTTCTCTGATAATTCTGTCCAGTTTGGCGCAACTTTAGTCACTAAAGTTTTTTCTAGATTAGCTGCACTAACTTTTGGAAGTTCTTCAATATGTGCACGAAGTGTGTATCCATGTAAGTCATTGAGTTCATTTGAGGAGATATGCGCTTCAATTTTCAAGGTTCCTGTTGAGTTATCTGACTGGAGCCCCGCAGTTGTATAAAGGCGATCAATAAACACGTTATTGGTTGCATAGAGTTTTACTGAACGCGAAATACCTCCATGCCACCAATGATCTTGATCTTCAATAAATGTTGCATCAGACCACTTAACTACTGTAATTCGAACTGTATTTTTTCCACGCTCCAAGAAAGGAGTGATATCAAATTCTGCTGCTAAGTGAGAATCCTTGGTAAGGCCAACTTCTTTCCCATTGATATGAATGAGAGCGACAGATTCGTACCCACCTAAGTGCAAAACGACTCGCTTGCCACTCCACGCTGATGGAATTTCGAAATCACGTTCATAAATTCCAGTTGGATTTTCTTGTGGAACATTAGGCGGTTGTTCTTCAAAAGGCATTTGAACATTTGTATAAATTGGTTTATCAAAAAAGATTTCGCTATGTGGCTGCATTGTCCAAAGTCCGGGAACTTGAATCTTGCTCCATTTTTTACGTGATGTATCTGTTGGACTATCTAGTAGTTGGAAGCGCCAAATACCGTCGAGTGAAATCTTCTCGAGATGTTCAATGTTGAGCATCGGTAAGCGATTAATTCCCGTAGTTTCAGGGCTGGTCCAATATCTAGAAATCACGCAGAACTCCTTCTTATCGCAGGCCACTGTGATGGCAGGAGAGCAGTCTCTCAGTCCATGCGCCTCCCTAGCGAATTTTCAACGGCTAGAACATGGGACGATTTATACCTTGGTTGCCCGCTGGCTACCCTATGTTCATCTCAATGAGGGAGTCTTCTTCTATGGATTTTCTAACGGATCGAGAGATTAGCTGGCTCTCTTTCAATGAACGCGTGCTTGAAATGGCTGAAGATGAATCCCTTCCATTATTGGAAAGAGTTCGATTTCTTACAATCTTTTCCTCAAATCTAGATGAATTTTTTATGGTTCGCGTTGCATCCCTGCATCGAAAATTGCAAACAGGAGTAACGGCCAGAAATACAGCCGGTCACACTCCTCGTGAACTCATGCAAGTTATTTCTGTAAAGACTGAAGCGCTGATGAATAGACATTCACAAGCATTTCACCAAAGTATTTTGCCTGCTCTTGAAAAAGAGAATGTACGCATCATTACGTGGGATCAACTAGATCAAGAAGAACGTACCCATCTCTCTAAATTATTTAGCGACCGAATTTTTCCAGTTCTGACCCCATTAGCTGTCGATCCTTCACATCCATTTCCTTATATTTCTGGTTTATCACTCAATCTTGCTGTGATTGTAAAAAATTCAAAAACACAGGAACAATTTTTTGCCAGAGTCAAAGTTCCTCCAATACTTTCTCGCTTTATACCTACGAATAGCACAGGCTCAACTCGATTTATTCCGCTGGAAGAAGTTATTGCGATTCATCTTCAAGAACTTTTTCCTGGCATGGTTATTGAAGATCATTACACATTCCGTATTACTAGAAACCAAGATCTTGAAATTGAAGAAGAAGAGTCAGAAGATCTATTGCTCACTCTTGAACAAGAACTCTTGCGCCGCCGCTTTGGACCTCCAGTACGCCTAGAAATCGAAAAAGGAATTGATAAGGCACTTCTTGAAACACTAGCTGAAGAGCTCTCCATTGATAAGGAAAACATTATTTCTGTTGCTACACCCCTTGACCTCACTGATCTCAACCGAATTGCTGATTTAGATTTACCACATCTAAAGTTCCCTGCATTCCGCTCTCGCACTGCACTGGCATTATCAGAAGTAGATATTGAAGAGCCAGAAACCTTCTTTTCGGCGATAAAAAGAGGAGAAATTCTCCTCCATCATCCATATGAGTCATTTACTTCATCGGTCGTGCAATTTCTTCAAAGCGCTGCAGAAGACCCACGTGTATTAGCGATCAAACAAACCCTCTATCGCACTTCGGGTGACTCGCCAATTATCGAAGCACTTATTGAAGCAGCAGAAGCAGGTAAGCAAGTTCTAGCCGTTATCGAAATCCGTGCTCGCTTTGATGAGCAGGCAAATGTGCGATGGGCAAGAAAACTTGAAGCGGCAGGAGTTCACGTTGTCTACGGACTTATGGGTCTCAAAACTCACGCAAAGCTCTCACTTGTTGTGCGCGATGAAGCAGATGGCCTACGAAGTTATTGTCATATCGGAACCGGAAATTACAATCCAAAAACTGCGCGCATGTATGAAGATTTAGGAATGCTCAGTGCTGATCCTGTGCTTACTGATGACCTCTCAAAGTTATTCAATCAATTATCTGGTTTTGCACCACAATCAACTTATAAGAGATTGTTAGTGGCACCTCGAACACTTCGAAGTGGATTACTTGAAAAAATTGATTTAGAAATTGCTAATGCAAAAGCTGGAAAGCCAGCCGGAATTCGCTTCAAACTAAATTCTTTACTAGATGAAGAATTTGTTGAAAAGTTCTATGAAGCATCAAAGAGTGGCGTAAAGATAGAGTTACTTATCCGAGGTATTTGCGCTCTACAACCTGGAATCCCAGGCCTTTCTGAAAATATCCGCGTTCGTTCGATCTTAGGTCGATTCCTAGAGCATTCTCGAATCTTCCACTTCGTTAGTGGTGGAAATGATGAATATTGGATTGGTAGCGCTGATCTAATGCACAGAAATCTAGATCGACGTGTTGAGAGCTTGGTCCGTATCTTGAATACAGACCATATCAATTCATTGAATCAGATTCTTGAAGATGGTTTATCTGAAACGAGCAGTGGATGGACGCTCAATAAGACAACATGGACTAGACGAAGCGAAGGTCTGCGAGACGTTCAAGCTGCAACGATTGAGAACTTTCAGAGAGCGAGATAGAGATGGCTGACGCTCAAGTTATTGTTCGTGCAGCAGGTGCAGTTCTTTGGCGTCATGCAAAAGGAAAAGCGATTGAAATTGCAATTATTCATCGCCCCCGTTATGACGATTGGTCGCTGCCAAAAGGCAAGTTAGAAAATGGCGAGATGCATATTGGCTGTGCTTTTCGCGAAGTTTTAGAAGAGACGGGTGTAACTCCAATTTTTGGGCCTGAAATTGGCGAAGTGGTTTATATCGTTGGCAATGAGAAGAAGATTGTTAAGTACTGGGCGGCGATGGCAAGTGATATTCCATATGGTCAACCAGATGAGCACGAAGTTGATGAAATTTTATGGTTAGAACCAACGGCTGCAAAGAAGAAGTTGACTCTTGATGATGATCGTTCGATTGTCGATTTCTTTTTAGATTTTGGTGTCGATACCCAAGCGCTAGTTCTATTACGCCATGCAAAGGCGGTCAAGCGCGAAGATTGGGATGGCGATGATGGAGATCGTCCTCTGGCACATGTTGGTCAATTACAAGCAAAGAGATTATTTCCACTCTACTTTCCATATGCAATCAAAGAGATTCATTCATCTGATGCAATGCGCTGTATTGAAACTATTGAACCAATGGCTCGCACAATGCAACTTACTCCAATATTTTCTACTGATTTGAGCGAGTTCAGATATACCAAAGATAAAGAAGCAGCCCTTGATTACGCTCAAGACTTACTCAACAGAGGCGTAGCGGGAGTTATTTGTAGTCACAATCCGATATTGCCAAAGTTGCTCAAAAAATTAATTGGTAAGAAGAATTTCAAGCAATTAGATGGAAAACTTGAACCGGGGCAATCGTGGGTCCTTCACCATCGCAATGGTGAAATTATTGCCATTGATAGTATTGAAATTCCACAAATAAGCGCCTAGCGCTCCATCCAGTCGAGCCAACGAAGCACTAAGCCTTCGCGCAGGGCCCAAGGACAAATCTCTACTTCTGGAACTTGTAATTTTTCAAGAATTGCTCGGGCAACGACTGAACCAGCAAGAATTTGGCTAGCCCGACTTGAAGAAACACCGGAGAGATCACTCCGCTCTTTATTGCTCATTTCACCCAATTTTGGAATCAAATTTATAAGGCTCTTTGTTTGTAATCTTTTAGCATTCTCACCATTAGCTGCAATACGAGCAAGAGTTCTAAATGTTTTACTTGTTGCTACAAAGTGATCGGCGCTATGTAATTTAATTTCATAGGGGAGTGAATCTTGCAAAACTTCATCGACATAGATTTCAAGGTTTCTTATTGATTTTGGTGAATATGGATCACCTTTGAGGAAATCTCTTGTGAGTCGCGCGGCGCCGAGTGGCAAAGAAATTGTTGCATCTGGATGTTCATCATCTCCGATTGCGATTTCAAGTGAACCTCCACCGATATCAACAACAAGTAATCGTCCCGCCGACCAACCTAGCCAGCGACGCGCGGCAAGAAAAGTCATTCGAGCCTCTTCATCACCACTCATTATTTGAAGATCGATATCAAATTCCAAATTTATATTCTTGATAATCTCGGTACCATTCTTAGCATCACGAATAGCAGATGTAGCAAATGCAAGAATTTCTTCAGTTTTACTTTCGTGTGCATGCTCAACAGCGCCTTTGACTGCTTCATGTAGAAGAAGAATTCCTTCACTAGAAATTTCGCCAGAATCATTTAGATGTTCAATGAGGCGAAGTTCAGTCTTAAAATTAGTTGCAGGAGTTGGGCGAGCTCCAGGATGTGCATCCATTACTTGCAGATGGATGGTGTTTGAACCAACATCCAAAACTCCCAATCTCATGCGCGTAACTTACCCTTTCGAGCCTCGATACTCTCGATTTCAAGTTATCGCCAACTCCTGCCATAATTGCATTTCATGCTTTGCGGCATGTGAGGCCTCCCTAGCTCAGTGGTAGAGCGACGCACTTGTAATGCGTAGGTCGTCAGTTCAATCCTGACGGGGGGCTCCATCTCAACAAGACTCACGTGAGTGATTGGGGGAGTTATGAAAGAAGGACATTTCCCTATTGATGCATTCAAGGATGCACTTGCCGCCAATGATGAATATGTAAAGAACTTCAAATATAGCGATCTCACTGGTGTTGCTTCTCAAGGCATTGCAATTGTTACCTGCATGGATTCACGCATAAATCCCTTATCTGTCATTGGAATGCGATCTGGGGATGCAAAGATTTTGCGAAATGCTGGTGCTCGCGTTACTGAAGACGTTTTGCGTACTTTAGTTCTTGCCACATATTTACTGGGTGTAAATCGAATTCTGATCATGCCTCATACAAATTGCCGAATGGCCATGAGTGAAGAATCTGAAATTCACGATCTCATAGAAAAACAATATGGGGTTGATACCCGTAGTTTGGAATTCAAGACCGTGAGCGACCAAAACAGCGCACTCATCACCGATGTCAATCGTGTGCGCTCATACCCACTTATCCGTAAAGGTATTGAAGTTGGCGGTGCTATTTATGATGTAGCGACTGGAAAAATTACTCCGGTTGATTGCTAGTTCGCCGTATTGGCGCTTTTGTAACTGGATAGCTCAAATCTTCTAAAAATTGTGAAATTACTGCGTTCATCAGCGCTGGTTTTTCTTTTGGAACCATATGTGAAGTTCCTGGAATAATTGCTAACTGACCAAGTGGAAGTGCTTCGTATAGCTCAATTGTATGAGAATGTTTTATGACGTCATCATCACCTGCTAAAACCAATACCGGGCACTGAATCTTTGCTAGATCCTGTAGCGCGATATCGGGTTCGCTCTTCCAAATCTCATGCATCTTCGTAATTTTTTTATCAAGAGTCTCTGGCGCATCAGGTGAAGTTCTTGCATATTCTTCGCGATCTTCATCAGAGATTGACCATGAGTCAAAAATTGGAGTTGCTCCACTAAAGTGGTAATTAGCGCCTATTGCCACAATAGATTTCACAAGTTCGGGGCGCTCTATTGCAACAGTCAAAGCAATAATTCCACCATCACTCCATCCAATGAGGTGTGCTGGCTCTTGTACAACTTCTTCTAAATATGCAATTGCCTCACGAACTTGATATTTGAAATGATAACTCTCCGCCTGATCTGCACTAAAACCATGACCCGCACGATCGTAGGCGTAGATATGAAAATCTTCTTCAACACTGGGTAGAACTGTGTAATCCCAATGCGATGTCTGGCTAGTTCCACCGTGTAGCAGCACGCACGCCTCACCATTATTTTCCCACTCATACGAATAGATCTGATATCCCCGAACATTGAGATAGTCAGGCATATTTAGAGAGTATCCATAATGTGGCGATTACCTCGATCGAATGTGATGTAGTTCCAGGTCCAGTCGGCGATTGTTCCGATTTTGTTACGCCCACCTAATAAATAGAACAAGTGTAAGAACAACCACGCATACCAAGCTAAAACTCCAGTTAATTTGAATTTCTTTACCTCAACGATTGCCTTATTGCGACCAATCGTTGCCATAGAACCTTTATCTTTGTATTTGAATTTCCACAGCTCTTCACCTTTTGCTGCGCGCAATATTTGCTGCGCTACAAACTTTCCTTGCTGCATTGCAACAGGTGCAACCATAGGTAAGAAATTTCCATCTTTGCCTTTGAATCCAGCGACATCTCCAATAGCCCAAATGTGTGGGTAGTGAGCAACTTGTAGCGTGGACTCAGTATCAATTCGAGTTCCTGCAAGTGGCAAATTGAGAATTCCAGCCGTTGGTTCGCCCTGTACGCCTGCTGCCCAAATTGTTACCTCTGATGGAATCGGATCACCACTTTTAATAATAATTGAACGTGGTTTTACTTCTGCCACTGCAGTATTGAGCAAGACATTGACACCAAGTTTTTCTAAATCCTTCTTTGTTCGCTGAGATAATTTTGGTGAAAACATAGGTAGTAACCTTGGTCCAGCTTCAATCAAATTTATTTTCATATGTGCAGCTGCATGCGCCTGATCATTTTTGAGAGGCCCCCGCACCAATTCTGCAAATGCTCCAGCCATCTCAACACCCGTTGGTCCACCACCGACGACTGAGATTGAGAAAATAGTCTCATCTTCAAAACGGCAGAGATCTTCAAATCTGCGCATGACTTCAGCGCGAATAAGAATTGCTTCATGCACACTCTTCATACCGAGTGCATGTTCGGTAACTCCTGTGACACCAAAATCGGCTGTAGCTGAACCAAGGGCGACTACTAGATGGTCGAATTCAAGTGACTCGCTGCTATCTAGTTTTACAGATTTGTTTTTGTGATCGACAGAAAGTGGCGAACCCATTCGAAATTGCACGCCGTGATTGCGCAGTGCGCCGCGAATTGGATGCGCAACGTGATCTGCTGCTAGTCCAGCTGTTGCTACCTGATAGAGCAGAGGCAAGAATGTCTGGAAATTATGTCGATCAATAAGAGTTACATCAGCACTACTACCAAGTGCGCGCGCCGCTGTTAGTCCGCCAAAGCCGGCACCGAGAATGAGTACACGAGGTTTCTTAGCTGTGGGCATGGCGGTACTCCTTTGCGACGAGCGAAAGTAATGATGTAAGTCTAGGCTTTACTCTATGAACTCGCCTCTCTATTTAGTAACTGGTGCGTCGGGCTATGTCGGAGGGCGTTTAGTTCGCACTTTGCTAGAAAATGATTATCGAGTTCGGGTTTTAGTACGAGATAGATACAAAGTTATTGGCCAGCCTTGGGCATCGCAGGTTGAAATATGCGAGGGCAATGCAGATAGTCCAAAAGATTTAGAGCAGGCACTCAATGGAGTTCATACTGCTTACTATTTACTACATTCGATAAATCTTGGAAAAACTTTTGATGATATTGAAGCCACAATGGCTCGCTCATTTGCCCAAGCTTCTGAAGCTGCTGGCGTTTCACAGATTGTCTATCTTGGTGGAATTGCAAATGATAAGAATATAAGTAAGCACCTTGCATCTCGAGTCAGCACTGGAAAAGAATTAGCATCAACATCTGTTCCTGTTTTAGAACTTCGAGCAGGAATCATCATTGGCTCTGGCTCAGCATCATTTGAAATGTTGCGACACCTCACCCACAGACTTCCAGTGATGACGACTCCGAAATGGGTCTCTAACAGAACTCACCCCATTGCAATCCGAGATGTTCTTTATTATTTGAAGAATGTTGCAGCGCTAAAGACTCCAGTTGGAAAAGTTTATGACATTGGTGGACCAGAAATTTTGTCGTATGCCGACATGATGCAAAAATTTGCAAAACTTTCCGGACTTCCTCGGAGATGGATTATTAAGGTTCCGGTACTTACTCCAGGACTTTCTAGTCTTTGGATTGGATTAGTAACACCTGTACCTACAGCTCTTGCTAGACCATTAGTTGGTTCTTTGATTAGTGAAGTTGTTGCAGATCCAGCTAAGAGCATCAATGAATTAATTCCACCACCACAAGAGGGTTTGCTTTCTGTTGAAACAGCAATGAGTTTAGCGTTGTCAAAAATTTCAGATCATGGTGTTGAAACACGATGGTCTGATGCGAGTATTCCAACTGCGCCATGGCAAAAAGCACAAGGCGATCCGGAATGGGCTGGCGAACTCATTTTGCGCGACCACCGCCAAGTACTATCTGAAAAACCAGCAGAAGCAATTTGGAAACAGATTGAGGGAATTGGCGGTGAACATGGTTGGTTCGGCGCAGATTTCTTATGGTCCCTGCGAGGTTTAATGGATCGCTTTGTAGGTGGTGTTGGGCTACGACGAGGACGCAGAGATCAAGATTTGCTGCGTGTTGGTGAGAGTTTAGATTTTTGGAGAGTTGAAGAACTAGAACATGGGCGCCGATTAAAACTTTATGCAGAGATGATCTTGCCTGGAAAAGCATGGCTTGAATTTAGTGTTGAAGAAAAAAATGGAAAAACCTTAGTTACACAAGAAGCAACATTTAGCCCACGCGGACTTGGTGGGCAGCTCTATTGGTATGCAGTTGCACCTTTCCACGTATTTGTTTTCCCAACTATGCTGCGTAATTTGGTGAAACGGGCATAGCGCTAACAAGTGCAATGACATCTAGTAATGCAAGTGCCATCACTGCAATAAATCTCAACTTTAGTGGCAGCAAGAGTAAAGCGAACCCAACAGCTCCAAGAATAAGTAAGAGAGTTGTTTTAGTAACGAAATAGATTTGAATTGAAACTAAGAACAGAAGTAATCCTGAAAGTACAGTGCTTTTTTGAGAACCAAGAATCTGCGGTAGCCCCTTTATTCCCGCTGCTCTATCTCGTTCCATATCTTTGACGACATTAGCAAAGTGGGCTGCAACACCTAGACATGAACCAGATATTAAAAGCCAGAGCTGAGGTGATTCATTGCGACTTAATGTAATTGATGCAGGAAGGGCTGCAAATGAAATTACATAGGGCAAGAATGACAATCGATTTGATTTGAAATAAAAGTTATAGGCAACCCCTGAGCCAACTCCTAATAGATGAACTAATCCACCAATAATTCCCATTGGGCCAAAGAGAGAAAAAAGTATTACAAAAACTAATGCGACCCATGTTGCTCGCCTAACGATGATTGGAGAAAGTTTTCCATCGACCATCGGTTTATTTGTTCGGCCTTCTCTTTGATCAAGTGGTAAATCCACTAAATCATTAGTCCAACCCACAACTAATTGGCCACAAAAGACAGTAAAGGCAATTACAAATGAAGGCCCTTCCCACCAGAAGCGCAGTGCAAGGAGATAACTGACAAATGTGACCAAAAGAGTTGGCCCTAGATGAGATGTGCGCAGTAATCGCATATGAGAAGTCTGCCATTACATGGCAGACTGCGCTACATGCATGAGTTCACCAAAGATGTCGAAGAGTTAGCGCAAGAAATTCTTGCCTACAGTCTTGAGCGATTAAAGAGCGATCCACCACTAGATGGACCACGCACTGTGCAGGAATTATTTGATGAAGTTGGAAACACAATTACACCTGCAGGTTTAGGTGGCAAAGATGCACTTAAAGTATTTACTGATGTTCTTGCCAAAGCATGTATTTCAACAGATCATCCACGCAACCTTGCATTTATTCCATCTGCTCCAAGTGAATATGCAAACCTCTTTGATTTAGTTGTTGGTGCAAGCGCTCTCTATGGTGGCTCATGGCAAGAAGGAGCAGGCGCTGTCTTTGCTGAAAACCAAGCACTGCGCTGGTTATCTGATCTTGCTGGATTGCCACAAAGTGCTGGTGGAGTATTTGTCCAAGGTGGAACGATTGGAAATCTTTCAGCACTCGTTGTTGCGCGCGCACAAGCTCGCACGAAATATCCTGACACAACACGTTTTGCAATTGCATGTAGCGCAGAAGCACATTCATCCATTGCATCTGCTGCCCAGGTGATGGATGTTGAAATCATCAAAGTCACTCCTGACGAAAATGGACGCATGCAGGGCAGTGAACTCGGCAAAGTTATCGATGAATACCACCGCTCTTCACACGCTCGAGTATTTGCAGTTGTCGCAACCTCTGGCACAACAAATTTAGGAATAATCGATGATTTGAAATCAATCGCTGAGGCAGCGCATACACGTGATATTTGGTTCCATGTCGATGGTGCTTATGGTTTGGCGGCACTGTGCGCTCCATCTGTGCGCCCACTATTCAATGGTGTTGAAGAAGCAGATTCTTTTATCGTAGATCCACACAAGTGGTTATTTGCTCCTTATGATGCATGCGCACTTGTTTATCGAAATCCGCAACTTGCTCGCGAAGTTCACACACAACATGCTTCATATCTTGAAACACTTCACGATGATTCTTGGAGCCCATCGGATTATGCATTCCAGTTGACACGTCGTGTTCGCGGATTACCTTTTTGGTTTTCATTAGCGGCTTATGGCACCGATGCATATACCGAAGCGATGGAACTAACACTGACAATTGCACAGCAAGCGGCAGAACTTGTTCGCAAACATCCAAAACTTGAATTACTGTGCGAACCAGAACTTTCAATTGTTGCATTTACTCGCAAAGGTTGGGCAAAAGAGGATTACCAAAAATGGAGTAATTCATTACTAGCCGACCAAATTGGTTTCATCCCACCTTCATCGCATAATGGCCAACCCATATTGCGTTTTGCGATAGTAAATCCGTGGACAAAAATCTCGGATATCGAAATGATTCTTGCCACACTTTAAATTTCTTCATTACCTAATAAATCCCACACTTCTACGACAAAATCCCTTACGATTTACCCCATGTCAGCGGCAGAAGAGTCAGTAGTTCCAAGCGCCTTGAGCGATCTTGAGACAAAGATTCTCGATTTCGAAGCTAACTGGTGGCGCTTTGCAGGAGCTAAAGAGAGTGCAATCAAAGAACTATTTGACCTCAGCGCTCCTCGCTATTATCAATTGCTCAATGACCTCATTGACCGCGACGATGCCCTGATGGCTGCTCCAATGCTGGTCAAGCGCCTGCGTCGCCTGCGTGAGGCCCGCATGTCCGCCCGTAGCGCCCGCTAACTTCGCCCTCGTTTTGCACTCGGGGAATGACTCCCGTAGATTTGGCGTTAGCACTCTCGGGGTGTGAGTGATAAAACGCCCCGTTCAAGCACGATCAAACTCGAGGAGTAAAACTGATGGCAAAGCAGATTGCCTTTAACGAAGAAGCCCGTCG
>CAMDHH010000020.1 GCA_945898065.1 Bifidobacterium breve | reverse complement strand
TAAATTTCTTTGAAGTTATGGAGAGATAAAGGCAAATTAGTAGTCGCCGTGGAGATAGATTTCGTATAGGCGGCCGTGGATTATTTCTAAATCCCAATCCCCAAAAAATCTGACCAATTGTTGGGTGTAAATACCGAAATTCACTTGGCCAATCTTGAAGCAAATGGGTAAATAGATAAAGTCTCCTTGCGGCGATAATTTTACTTTTTAATGTCACTCCACCGTTTCGTGCAAATAGCCTTTCTACATAACCTGGATCAAATCCTGCTGAGTAATAATAGGGGGAACTGTGGTACATATCATTGAATGGGAAAGCACACCACAATGTGCCATTCTTCCTCAACAGAGACATTAGATTTGTAGAAAAATTTTCATGATTGAAAATATGTTCTATTACATTGGTACATAAGACCATATCAAACTCGCTCACATCCGCGGCTGGCATGTTTAAATCCATGAAATTTTGGGATGCATCAATCCCATAAGTCTCAAATATTGCATCCGGGAATTTTTCTTTGATTTCAAAAACTTCTGGATCAGAAAGTGAACCTCCAACGATTGCTACCTTTAGAATATGAGTTCCAACTAGGCATTCACTTACAAAATCTCTGACCATAACGTTGCGTAATACATTATTGTTGCTACTAAGAGCTCTCATAACTCAATGATACTTACTGTCTAGGTATTGTGAGTGAACTCCTATTGTGAGTTTATGGCTTGGACGGTTGGCGCCCCTGACTCACCACGTACATTTTTCCCCTAAAGTTTTTAGGGGGTATGGCTACCCCGCCTATCTTTCCCGCCTATCTTTCCCCGATTTTGACTGATTCAACCCGTATGATGAAGTATGCAATATTTCGCACGCGCTAAACGCTTGTTACTTCCCTTCATTCCACCGATCCTAATCAATTTCTACACTGAACAAAAATCGAAACCCTCTAAATTTGCCAAGGCGAACGAAATCGCTATCGAAGATTTCGCACAGTCTTTCTAACTACTTGAATTTAGCCTAATTGACTTGCAACTTCCTTTTGATCTTAAATGGGGATGGTGGAGTCGAGTATTTGAATATGAGTTGGCAATCTCTAAACTTCGACACTTTGGAGTTAATCAGCAGTCTTCAATTCACAACACATGTGGGGGGTACCACGGTAGCCATACTCTATTTAAAAATGAACTTGAGTCACTCTCGGATAATGTAACAAACAGTGACCTTCTGTTTTCGACAATTTCGAATACAACAACTTATGATCTTAGAGAAACTCCGCCTGAGAACTGGTGGAACGCATTTGATTATGTAATTAATATTTCTACAATTGAAGAGATCGCGTTTTCGCACGTCAAGGTAATGGATAACCTGCTTACAATGGTAAAACCTGGTGGCATTTTAATCGCCACTTTTGACATCCCAGGAATCCAACTTGACTATGTCGAAAATCTGCTCGGTGCTAAAATTAAAAAAGTAATTAATCCTGTGAATGGGGCCAATTCTCTATACCAGATGAATGAATTTGCAGGACTAACCACCGGTTTTTTTGTACTACGCAAGGTTTGACATAAGATTTCACGGGAAAGACGGTAGTGATCTATGACTCCTGAAAAGATTCTTCCCCTTATCCGCGTTTTGATCGTCTTTGGAGGTCTTCATATTGCGTGTTGAGGTGAAGTTAGCAAAGTCTGCGATGAGCTTTGAATCTGATTACTCCCTTGAAGAGAGCGCCCGCAGCCTTTTTTAGGCTTTAAAGTCAGATGCCTTTATGGCAGCATTCGAAATTCTCGATTTCCAAGTTCCAAAATCCAATTCTGAACTCTTAAATCCTCCGTGAATTTGCTGGTACTTCGACTCAAGATCGCGTTCGTCCAATCGGATTAAATCCTCATATGAATCGACTACCCACAGAGGGAGCCCTATCGATTTGTAGTATTTGGAAAGATATGAGTCCAGAAGGATGGGGATACATCCTAAATACATAGCCTCCCAAGTTCGGTGGGTGTCGATTCCTTTTCCTGGGGGAGAGGCGACAAATTCAAATTTTGATAATAGGCGTTGGTGTTGAAAAGAACTGACCGCACCCGGATGCTTGGCCGTTGGAGTTTTCATCAGAGCCAATGCGGCATTGGTGCGTTCTTTGGGGTTGGTACCAACCGAGAACCCCCACAGAATTGCATGAGCGCGCGGACTACTAAGAAAGCGAAGAATGCGAAAAGGCAAGATTTTTCCATTATTGGCCCGCCAACGATTTTCTAAACCGGTAGGTAGAGGATTCACGCCAGGAATATCTTCAGAAAGATTCTGGGCAAAAATCTGACTCCCAGGTTTAAGGGTCAATTTATTTGTTACACGCGAATCGATATTTCTGTCTGAGTTGCCAAGCAATAGAATTACTGGGACTTTTATCTGGCTCAACACTGCATGTTGCAAATCTTCAAGTAGATCAGACTCACAAAAAATGATATCTCCTGAGGATATTCTAAAAGGCTCGAATATTTGACCCGTCTCCCACACATGCTTTGCAATTGCCCTAAAAGAGTCTCCACTTATGAAAGGTGAACTACTCGGACGTCGACCAATAATTTCATTGAATGCGGATGCGCTTGCCGAGAATAGTCTACTTGGCCTGGCAAGAAATCTAGAAATTTTTGTTTCAATCAAACCCAATATCTGTTGTTTTCTTATACCCGGAAATTGAATCGGCTCAACCGCATTCGCGATATCGAACAGGCGAATAAGAGGAATTTTCTCACTAAGAATTGTGGCATGAATTTTTGAATGAATATGCAGGTTGTATAGCTCAGAATTTAAGGAATACTGACTCATTATCGAAAGAATTGAACTGTTTTCATCATATAAAAACTGTAGAGATTTGAGTTGTTCTCGGTTTAACAAATAACTACTTGGTGCGTCTACAAACTTATTTAATGGTCGCTCTGCTAAACCTAAATTCTTGGGATCGATTCCCGCGACCCATTGTCCTACTTGGGCAGCATCAACCAATCCCCCTGTTTCGTTGAGAGAAAGCAATCTGGCACCCGGTATTAAGGATTTCTCAGAATTTTGGATTATCGAAGCAACTGTTGGAAGTTCATATAATCTACTAGGATATTTTTTAGCCCAGTCAGCAATTAAGTGCATCTCATTTGGGTAAAGAACGTCACTAGAGGCGTGTTCAAGTAGCGAACGTAGAGCCGATTGGTCGTTTACATATAAAATAGAGGCGACTGCTGAATTTTCATTGTGAAATGGCACAAAAAGGCCGGAATAATCCAATGATTCAAGGCGCGCGACTAATTTGTCGGCTCTAAAAATTAACTGGTCTAGTTCTGAATGAAGAATCCGTGATTTCTTCACCCCCGCCATATATTGGTCGATAACAAACAATCGTTCTAAACTCTTGAGCCAGAAGCCACCTCTAAAACCATGGTCTGCCCAGACATGTGATGATGCCTTTTGGAACTCCTCTGGGTTATAAAATTCTTCAACCGGTATGAACCGAATCGGTAACCCAGACAAGGATCTTTCAATGGACTTATTTCCTATCAAACACAAGTTCATCCCACTTGTTTCAGATGCTAATTTGAGAGATGCCTTAGCGTAGGAAGGAAATTTTTCGCCTAAAAAAACAAAATAAATTTCATTGGTGTTTGTCAACCTGAGCCCACCCCAATCGCAATTTTTGCCATTTCTCACTTAATCTACGCATGACTAGCCTTATTCCTCGGGTATCCCAATTTTCAAAGGAAACAATGTCTAGTTCAAACCTTCGAGCAACTTTTACTATTTTTTTAGGGGAGAATTTACGAGCATATCCAAATCTCTTTTGACCCCGCCGTTCCCATTTTCCAGTAAATGTGGACCATTCTGCAGAATGCATATTTGCAACAAATGTACCCAAGGTTTCGGTTTCACTGAATCCGCTTTTGAGGCTGAAGTCTGTTGTATCCATAATTGCATCGAACCAAGTTTTGCCTTTATGTTTCACAGTCAAGAAAATTTCAAATTCTTGGACCCATGATTTAGGAATTGGGAATCCTGGGATTACAAAACTCATTTCTTGAACTCGATTTAGATTCATTAAGCGACCGATGGCCTCAAAATATGCTGGGTTATACTCATGCGCGCCGGTCATGTAGACAGGAGATCCGTGTTCATCAAAAACTTTTATAGACCTCACCGGGACGCAATCTGCGTCCCAAATTACAAGTAATTCAGCTTCGGACTGTAGGAGAGCCTCAATTTTGTAAAACTGCTGGAGATACCAGCCAAACCTAATCTCATTCTGTTTCTCTGAAATGCGACACCAGAGTTCCTTGGAATAGTGCGCACCCAGTTCATTCTGGGAGCGTACGACAATTCTAGGGTTAGTGATTTTCTCGAATTCTAGAACCTCATCTTCTGGAACAAAAACTAGGTACTCATCTGCTCTGACATATTCTGGGAGGAGCGAGGAGGTTAACTTCCAAACAGCCGAATGCCCTAACGAGCAAATTGTGATGACTTGTGTTTTCAATTTGTTTTCCAAAATGCTCGCATAAATCTAGCTCAGATTCTCGACTGCAGTACTTCAACTATTCGCGCGGCGGCGAAACCATCACCATATGGGTTATGAGCCTGGGACATGCTCAAGTAATAATTTTTATCTTCAATTAATTGTGTCACTTCTGTTACTAACTTTGTTTTATTTGTACCAACCAATTTCACCGTTCCAGCCGCGATAGCTTCAGGCCGTTCTGTCACTTCGCGCATCACCAGGACTGGTTTGCCCAAGCTGGGAGCCTCCTCTTGAATTCCCCCGCTGTCAGTTATTACGAAGTAACAATTTTCCAGAAGTACGAGAAAGTTCAAATAATCCTGAGGTTCAATCAAGTGAATATTTGGAACACCCTCGAGCATTTCAGTTACGGGTTTTTGGACATTTGGATTTAGATGTACTGGATACACAAAGTGGAAAGATGGAAATTTTCCTGCAAGCTCTTTGAGCGCTGAGCAAATCTCGATAAATCCATCGCCAAAATTTTCTCTCCGGTGCCCAGTAATTAAAATATAATTTGAATCACTAAAATCAAAACTAAGAATACTGCGAAGCTCTTTTCGAATTTTTGCATCAAGTGCCACGTCGGCATGGATTCTACTTAGAGTAATTCTGAGGGCATCTATTACCGTATTACCAGTGACCCAAATTGAATCACTTTGAACGAATTCACGCGTTAAATTCTTCCTGCATTCTTCAGTTGGCGCAAAATGAAAATTCGCAATTCTGCTCACAACTTGTCGATTCAACTCCTCAGGGTAAGGAGAGTGAATATCGAATGTCCTAAGCCCAGCCTCAACGTGCCCTACTGGTATTCCTGCATAAAATGCTGCCAGTGCCGTGGCCATAGTTGTGGTTGTGTCTCCGTGCACTAAAACAATGTCTGGTTTATTATTTTTAAATAGTTCGCGCATTGCAATCAAAACGGAAGTACACACATCTGTTAGGTCTTGTCCAGTAGTCATCACATTAAAATCAAAATCCGGATGTAGATTGAAAATTTCAAGAACCTGATCAAGCATTTTGCGATGTTGGCCTGTGACGCAAATCTGCAAAATAAATTCTTTCTCCAATCCGCGAATTGCGCTAATAACAGGAGCCATTTTGATTGCTTCGGGGCGGGTTCCAAAGACGACTAAAACTTTCTTAATGGTGTGGTTCCCTCATCTCTTATGTCTCTGTATCTAATAATATGTCTACACAGGGACGGTTCTTACAGTCAGAGCTCAAATTCATCCTCGAAATTGACAGAGGAGCGCTTTTCACCGCCCGATAGACTCACCTCAAGCCAGTCAGCCTTTCATACCAAGGGCTTTTCTTCTTTATCTATCTGATTGTGTATCCACCATCGATGACTAAGTCAGCACCATTAATCATGTCTGCACCATCTGAGGCTAAGAAAATTACGGCAGCAGCAACTTCTTCTGGTTCAGCGAAACGACCAACAGGAATCTGTGCTTTGTGTGCATCGCCCTTTTCGCCGGCCCATGCCTTCTTACCTAATTCTGTAAGTACAACAGTAGGAGAGACAGAATTTACATTGATTCCGCGGCCGCCCCATTCAGAAGCCAATACTTTTGTTACACCGAGAACGCCAAATTTAGAGGCGCAATATGCAACATGATCTGTGAGCGCAACACTTGCTGCTTGGGATGCCAAGTTAATGATTTTTCCTTTTCCAACTTTCAACATTTCTCGTCCTACACTTTGAGAAACAAAGAATGTGCCGCTGAGATTGACCGCAATTGTTGTATCCCAATCTGATGCTTTAACGGATTCAGCCGGGTCTAGTACGGCCATTCCTGCACTATTTACCAAAATATCGATACGTCCATGTACTGAGATTACTTCCTGCACTGCCTTATCAATTGAGGCAACATCAGTAACGTTGCAAACATGTGCAGTAGAACCATTCTTGATATTAGATGCCACTAGCTGTGCTGCAGCGATATTCATATCGACGACAGCTACCGTGACACCCTTTTTAGCAAAATTTTCGCAAATAGATTTGCCAATTCCAGAGGCACCACCAGTGACAAGTGCAATCTTATTGGCGAGAGAAAAGTTCATATCTACGGTCATAGCGAGCCTCAGCTTCCATATAAGCAATATTTTACTCTGGTAACTTTACTTGCAATCTGGAATACTTCAACCTTGGTCTTGGCCGCAGATGAATAGATTGGTTACACATTGCCATATGTACTAAATGATCCCGAGGATTTTGTTGATGAAGCCATAGAAGGATTTGTAGCTGCTCATTCTCACTTAGTAAGACGAGTACAAGGTGGCGTTGTTAGAAATCAAGAGAAAACAAAAGGTCACGTTGCTGTAGTTATTGGTGGTGGCTCAGGACATTACCCAGCATTCGCTGGAATTGTGGGTCCAGGTTTAGCGCATGGCGCAGTAGTAGGAAATGTTTTTTCTTCGCCTTCAACACAGCGCGTACATACTGTTTGTAAAGCTGCAGAAGCAGGCGGCGGAGTTCTGTTGAGTTATGGAAATTACGCTGGCGATGTTATGAATTTCAACTTGGCACAGTCACAGCTCAATACCGAAGGAATCCCGTGCAGAACCGTTCTTGTCACAGATGACATTATGAGTGCGAGCAAAGAAGAATTTCATAAGCGCCGAGGAATTGCCGGTGATCTATTTGTATTCAAAGTTGCGGCTGCTGCTGCTGAAGCAGGATATCCACTCGATGAGGTTTATAGAGTTGCTGTTGAAGCAAATGAGCGCACCCGCACAATTGGTGTTGCATTCTCTGGTTGTACTTTGCCGGGCAAAACCGAACCGCTATTTACCGTTCCAAAGGGACGAATGGCACTCGGCTTAGGTATTCATGGAGAACCAGGCCTTAGCGAAAGCGATATTCCAACATCTAAAGAACTAGCGTTAGAACTTGTCACTCACTTGTTGGAAGAGACGCCTGATTCATGTCGCAATGATTCAAAGATTCGACTGTGTGTCTTGGTCAACGGCTTGGGTGGAGTTAAGTATGAAGAGCTCTATGTGCTCTATAACAATATTTCTGCAATCCTAAAAGAGAAAAATATTGAAATCGTTGAGCCAGAAGTTGGGGAACTTGTTACCAGTTTTGAAATGGCGGGCGCTTCACTTACTTTTACTTGGCTCAATGAGGAACAAGAAGGATTTTGGAAGAAGCCAACATATACACCGGGGTATAAAAAAGGCACCGTCTCTATAGGTTCTGGCTCATCTCAATCCAATGCCTTACAGGATGAGAAGAAAGAAATTTCTAAAGGAAGTTCAGAATCACAGGAATGTGCAAAAAATGTTCTAAACATATTACAACTGATGGAAACAAATACAGCGCAGCGTGCAGATGAGTATGGACTCTTAGATTCATATGCTGGCGATGGAGATCATGGAATCGGTATGGCACGCGGTGCACATGCTGCAGCTAGTGCAGCGAAGCAATATGTAGATGCCGGTGCAGGCGCTGGATCTACCCTTGAAGCAGCAGCAGATTCTTGGTCTGATAAAGCAGGAGGAACTTCGGGAATTATTTGGGGAATTATCTTGCGAGAAATTGGTAAGGAGTTTGGCGATTCCATAAAGCCATCAGGGCAAGTTGTAGCCAGCGCTGTTGCAAGAGCATCTGCCGAAGTTACAAAATTTGGAAAAGCGCAGATTGGCGATAAGACACTCGTAGATGTACTCATTCCATTCTCACAGAAATTAGTAAGTGAAAACGGAAAGTCACTTCCAGAGGCGTGGCGCAGTGCAAGTGGCATCGCCGCAAGTTCGGCAGCAGATACCGCCAACTTACTCCCGAAAATTGGTCGCGCACGCCCACATGCGGAGAAGAGCTTGGGGCATCAAGATCCAGGGGCAACATCACTAGCAATGATTATTTCTACAATCGCTAATTTTTTGGAAGGAAAATAATATGACCAAGAAATTTCGCGTAGTAATCGGTAGCGATGATGCAGGTTTTCAATATAAAGAGATCTTGAAAAAACAATTGCAAAGTGATGCCAATGTTGACTCAGTTGTAGATGTTGGAGTTGATGCATCTAGTAAGACTCCTTACCCAGATGTTGCAATAGCTGCAGCGCAGATGATTGCTGATGGGAAAGCTGACAGAGCGCTGTTGATTTGCGGAACCGGTCTTGGAGTTGCAATCTCTGCCAATAAAGTAAAAGGAATACGGGCAGCTACGGCCCACGATAGTTATTCAGTAGAGCGACTTGTGCTTAGCAATAATGCGCAAATTCTGACTTTTGGTCAACGTGTTATTGGTATTGAATTAGCCTCACGATTAGCAAAAGAGTGGCTCACATATCATTTTGATGAAAGTTCGGCATCAGCACAAAAAGTTGCACTTATCACTGAATTTGAAAATAAAGATCAATAGATGGCAAGTCGTGCGAGCAAAATATTAGTAGGCGTAAATCTCAAGATGTACATGGATAGAGAACAGACTCTCTCATGGTTAGATACCGCAGTTTCTAGCTTAGGTAGTATCAATAGTGACGATCTGGAACTCTTTCTTCTTCCACCAGCGCCACTTATTTCCGACTGCATAGAAAGAACATCAGGTTCACTTCTTGGAATCGGAGCCCAAAATATAAGCGCGCATGATTCTGGCGCCTTTACTGGTGAGATTAGCCCTCAATTGCTCGCACAAATGGGTTGTAAGTACGCACTCATTGGTCACCACGAAAGACGAACGCTCTTTGGTGAAAGCAACGATGTAATTTCTCAAAAGATTGCAGCGAGTAGTCGAAATAATCTCATCCCCATTGTCTGCATAGGCGAGCTCAGCACTGAAGAAAAGTCAGCCGAGGCAGAGGTAAAAACCCAGATCAGAAGTGCCATCAAAGACCAAAAGAATCTAAAGAAGTTAGTGATTGCATATGAGCCAACATGGGCGATTGGGGTTGAACATCCAGCCTCTGCAGAACATATCAATAAAATGTGCTCTCTTATCCGCAGCGAATTGGAGGATATGAATATCGAAGATTTTCGTATACTTTATGGGGGTAGTGCGGGTGAAGGTCTCTTTGAAATGATCTCTCAAACATGTGATGGATTATTCCTAGGTCGCAGATCTCATAACCCTCAAACTTATATTTCAATAGTTCAAGAATGTATTTTAATCAAAGCGGCAAACCTATGAAAAAGAAAGAGGATCTCACATGAGCCCAACAATGAAGGCAGTCATATGCCATGGTCCCATGGATTACAAGTTAGAGGATGTAGAAATACCTACGCCATCTAAGGGTGAAGCACTTGTACGAGTAGAAGCTGTTGGTATTTGCGCTAGTGATTTGAAGTGTTATCACGGCGCTTCAAAGTTTTGGGGAGATGCAAATAGACCTGCATGGGCTGAAACTGAGGTAATTCCAGGACATGAATTTGTAGGCGAGATTGCGCAAATTGATGAAGAGGCAAGTAAGCGCTGGGGTGTAGTAGTTGGCGACCGAGTTGTTGCCGAACAGATTGTTCCTTGCGAAGAGTGTCGTTATTGCAAGCGCGGAGAATATTGGATGTGCGCACCCCACGGAATGTTTGGTTTCAAGAGAAAAACTCCTGGTGCCATGGCTTCATATATGGTCTTTTCAAAGAATTCCCGCGTTCACAAAATTTCCAAAAGTGTGAAACCAGCACATGCTGCATATGCAGAACCGTTGTCATGTGCACTTCATGCTGTCGAGCGCGCCAATATCAAAAATACCGATGTCGTTGTTGTTGCAGGATGTGGTCCAATCGGTCTTGGAATGATCGCTGGCGCAGCGGTGAAGAAACCCGCAATACTTATTGCATTGGACCTAGATGATCGTAAATTAGCCGTCGCAAAAGAATGCGGTGCAACTCTTACTATCAATATTGGTCGCGAGAACGCGATTGAAATAGTCAAAGAACTAACTGAAGGTTATGGCGCAGATATCTACTTGGAAGGCACCGGTCATCCAAGCGCGGTGGCACAGGGTCTACAAATTTTGCGCAAACTTGGAACCTTTGTTTTGTACAGTGTTTTCAAAGAAGATGTCACTGTTGATTGGAGCATTATCAGCGATGATAAGGAGCTCGATCTTCTCGGTGCTCACCTTGGTCCACATTGCTGGCCAGCTGCAATCGCCATGATTGAATCAGGGAAATTACCGTTGGATAAAATCTGTACCCATCAACTTCCGTTGGCAGATTTCCAAAAGGGACTTGATTTGGTTTCAGCAGGAAACGAATCAATTAAGGTCTCGCTCATACCGTAATCTTTTTATGGATAAAGCCCGCGTAATCTGTGGGCTTCTGCAACGCGCGCAACACCGATCATATGTGCTGCTTCACGCCATGAAACTTTCTTAGTGCGTGCCATCTCTTCGACTTCGCGGAAAGAGCGCATCATGATCTCGTTGAGATTTGATTTCACTTCATCTGCCGTCCAGAAATAATTCTGCTTATCTTGAACCCATTCGAAGTAAGAAACGATTACACCACCTGAGTTTGCCAAAATATCTGGGACAACAAGAACCTGATTCTCGTTCAGAATTGCATCTCCACCAGGAGTAGTTGGGGCATTTGCGCCTTCAACAATAACTTTTGCTCTAATTCCTGAGGCATTTTTCTCAGTGATTGCATCTGCGAGTGCGGCAGGAATCAGTACATCGACATCTAGGTGAATGAGTTCTTCTTGTGTGAGTTTGTCAGTGCCCGGCAAATTAAGATTGTTATTAGCTAAGAAATGCTTCCACAATTCACTAACATTCTTGAAGCCGGTGACTCCACCATTAACATCGCTAACAGCAACAATTTTGAGGCCTAGATTTTCAAGTGCGATAGCAGCCCAATAACCAACTTTTCCAAAGCCTTGAATTGCAACAGTTGCACCCTTTGGATCAATACCCTTGACGAGTAGCGCTTCGATTGCAGATATTGCAACGCCATCACCAGTTGCAGAAGTTCTACCGAGTGAGCCGCCGAGAACAATTGGTTTTCCTGTTACAACACCAGGAACTGAAAAACCAGCATTGACGGAATATGTATCCATCATCCACGCCATATTTCGCTCATCTGTTCCAACATCAGGGGCGGGGATATCGCGCTCTGGTCCGATGATTGGCAAGATTTCAGATGTGTAACGACGAGTGAGACGTTCGTTTTCACCGAGTGAAAGTGAGTGGGCATCAACTGCAATACCGCCCTTAGCACCACCGTATGGAAGATTTGTCAGTGCGCATTTCCAAGTCATCAACATTGCTAGCGCAACAGTTTCATCCATATCAATCGTTGGGTGAAAGCGAACTCCACCCTTTGATGGACCTCGTGTTGTTGAATATTGGACTCGAAAGCCCTTATACATCTCCACATTGCCGTTATCTCGGCGAAGCGGAACGGCAACTTCCAAAATTCGACGTGGTGTAGAAAGTGTCTGCCAATCGTTTTCGGTTAGTTCTAATAGTTCTACAGCGCGGCGTAATTGTGCACGCGCGGTCTCAAGTGCTGACTCCATTGTCATCTCTTCTTTGAAAAACGTTATTTGGTTTAGCTACGTAGCGCTTCCGCAAGACTGCGGAAATCTTCTACCAAAATATCAATCTCTTCCTGGCCATGTGCCAAGCTGATCAACCATTGTTCATCGAGTCCCGGAGGTGTAATTACTCCACGATTGAGCGACCAGAGCCATGAGAGTTCTGCGATTTTGAAATCAGTTGCTTTGTAATCGCGGTAGTTGCGCACGGGCAGCGTTGACCATGTGATGCAACCTTTTACGCCAAAACCAACAGTGTGTGCTGGTAATTGGTATTGCTCAATTATTTGCGTAATACGTGCAAGTGCCTGCATGTTGAGAGCTTCTGCTTTTGCAAGTGCTTCATCAGTACAGATTTTATCAACTGCGCGTACACCAGCCATTGCTAGTGGATTACCGTTGAAAGTACCAAAGTGTGCAAGACGGCCATCGGCTACTGCATCCATGTACTTCTTCTTGCCACCAAATGCAGCAAGTGGAACTCCGCCGCCAATTGATTTAGCAAGTGTGATCAGATCTGGTTTTACACCAAGACGTTGCGCTGCACCTTGTGGCCCAGCAGTAAGTCCTGTTTTTACTTCATCAAATATAAGAATGATGTCGTAGTGATCACAGAGCGCACGAACACCTTCAAGGTATCCAGCATCTGGAAGAACAATCGCAATATTTTCTAGAACTGGTTCGAGAATAAAGCAAGCAATATTTTTTGCATGCTCTTCAAATACTGTTTCTAGAGCAACAAGATTGTTGTAAGGAACAACGTAGACATCACCAGGGACAGTTCCGAGGTATGCAACAGCATTAGGTGATTGCTCATCGCCAGCTTCATCGAGTGCTGGTTTTGCAGAAACCATCAGTGGATCAAATGAGCCGTGGTATCCACCTTCAATTTTTACAATGCCATTCTTTCCAGAATATGCACGAGCAAGACGAGTAGCATACATTGTTGCTTCAGTACCAGAGTTTGCAAAGCGAACTTGGTCAATAGAAAAGCGCTTACAGATACGTTCACCTGCATCGCGAGAAATTGGAGACGGTGTAACGAAGAGCATTCCCTCTTTTAGAGATGCTTCAATTTCGGCTACAACAACTGGGTTGAGGTGGCCTGCGAGCATTGCTCCAAAGCCCATTGATAGGTCGAGTAAGCGACGTCCATCAACATCGATCATCCAGGCACCTTGTGCTGAAACGATTGAGATCGGATATGGATCCCAATGTTGGAAGCTAGATGGGACACCCATTGGCATTGTTCGCAGCGCGAGGGTGCTCTCTTTTTCAGAGGCTGAAGTATTTTCTTTAAAGCGCGCCCATTCTTGATCTAATAGGGCCTGGACTTTTGTTACTGAGAGCGGCTCGGATGTTTCGGGTACTGATCTAAACGTTTGCGCATGGTTAGCGTGGGTTTTCATTTTTTGCATTTTCGATTCCAAGGCTTTCCCGGAATCCCTAATGCCTTACTCCCTACAGAGTTTGTTACAAGACGAGTTTAGCAAGTAAAGACTTTAAAGCAAGTGCAGAAATTTTATGCGTGTTTACGCATGAAAAAAATGTCCTTATTTCACAAAAAGTGCATTTAATCTTTTTGTTGTGAAAAAAAGTCCAATAATAATCATGACTATAAAATAGGAAATATGGCCTAAAAGTCCAATATTTATCTGCCCTAGGGTGAGTCCTCGAACTAAGTGGATCGCTTGTGAAAGCGGAAGTGCCTTAATAATAAACTGTAACCACTCTGGGAAAACAGAAAGTGGATAAAAAGAACCAGAAAATAAAAACATGGGAAGTAAAAATATATTGATTATTTCTAATTGCTGAAAAGATTTCATATAAGTAGTAAGTGCCATACCAACTGCTGCAAAACCAAATGCAATAAGTACTGCAGCCGGAATCGCCAAGATTCCCCACAAACTCGGAATCAATCCAAGCGGTGCGACAACGGCCATAAATCCAACTCCGTATAGAAAACCGCGAACAAGTGCTAGACCAATTTCACCAAGTGCAACATCTAGTGGACCAAGTGATGTTGCGAGCATGCCGTGGTAAATACGATCATGCTTGAGTTTGAAGTAGATATTAAAGGTGGAGTCATAAATCGCTCCATTCATTGCACTTGTGGCAAGTAGCGCTGGTGCGATGTATGCGGCATAAGGAATGCTCAAGCCATTACTTTCAATATTGCCAATCAACTCTCCAAGACCATAACCGAAAGCAAAGAGGTAGAGCACGGGTTCAACGAATCCAGAGAGGATCACCATCCAGGTGGAAGATTTGAATGCAATGTAACCGCGCTCAAAGATTGCCCGAGAGCGCCCAGAGTAAACGCGCTCACCTAATCGCCCTCGACGCGCTTCGGCAATAGCAACAGCTGCGCTAATAATCATTTTGCTAGCCTCATAGTGAATATACGGCGAGAGAAAAATATGCCGAGCGCTAGAAGTGTTAGAAGGAAGACCATGTGAGTTATTGCCATTGTCTGGGTAAGGGCGTGACCGTAGGTGAGATATCGACCGAGTTCAGTGGCATGCCACAGTGGTGAAATCCAACCAATCCATTGCAGATAGATAGGCATGGAAGTAAGTGGATAGAAAGTTCCTGAAAAAAGAAAGAGTGGCATCATTATAAATCGATTGAAAATAACAAAAAACATATTTTCATCCTTGAGTAATCCGGCAATTGCTTGCGTAATTGATCCAAATGCAACGCCAGCCATTACCGCTGTGGGAATTGCCAACCATGCCTTACTTGATTCCAGCGCTCCAAAAGCAAGCATTACAAACCAATAAATAATAACTGTTCCAACTACTCGCACTAAAGATGCCAAGAAAACACCAGTAGCTATCTGATTTCCAGAAATCGGGGTTGCATTCATGCCCAAGAAATTTTTCCACCAATTGAAACCTTCAAGTGTGGGGGAAACAGATTCATCTATCGCACCTTGAATTGCAGCGGTTGCAAGGAGGGCTGGCGCTAGAAAGGTTAGATATTTAACGCCATCAATACCTGCAGCTCCTGCGCTCTTATCTATAAATGCGCCAACGCCTACTCCTATAGATAAAAGGTATAGAACTGGATTGGCAACAGCGATTGCCAAAATCATCCAAAACCATTTCATCATTGCAGTCAGAGGTGCTTGAGCAACATAGAGAGAGCCGCGAGAGATTATTTTCTCCTGATCAACTATCTCTAAAGAGCCTTGGCGAATATTGGGAGTACTCATTAGTCGACGAGAGTTCTTCCTGTAAGACGCAAGAAAACATCTTCGAGCGATGATCTGCGAACAAGTGACGTCTTCGGATGTAAGCCAGCACTGTAAATCTTCTCTAATAGCGCTTCACCATCTTCGCTATAGAGCAAAATCCGATCTGGTAATTCTTCAATACGGTCGCACATCCCGCGCAACTGATCAGCCATTTCACTATTGCGCTCAGAGCCAAATCGAATCTCAAGAACTTCCTTCGTTGAATAATCTTTAATCAACTGCACAGGACTTCCCTCTGCCATGATTTTGCCTTTATCCATAACAACGAGGCGATCACAGAGTTGCTCTGCTTCATCCATAAAGTGGGTTGTAATAACGAGTGTTACGCCTTGTTCTTTGAGGCGAAACAAGCGATCCCAAAGAATATGACGCGCTTGCGGGTCTAACCCGGTTGTTGGCTCATCGAGCATCAAAATTTCAGGCTCGCTCACTAATCCACGAGCAATAGTGAGACGGCGCTTCATCCCACCGCTCAGAGATTCAACTTTTGCATTGCGTTTTTCTTCTAATTGAGCAAACTCAAGTAGCTCTTCGATTTTTGTTTTAAGGAATTTCCGCGAAAGGCCAAAATAACGACCATAGATATATAGATTTTCACTTACCGATAAATTCATATCTAAATTATCTTGCTGAGGAACAACACCTAAATGAGCGCGGATTTGTGGACCGAATTTTTCAGGATCTATTCCTAGAATTGTTAGATCACCTGATGTGCGCTGGGAAGTTGCACCAATAATGCGCATCGTCGTTGATTTGCCTGCGCCATTTGGGCCAAGTAGCCCGAAAGATTCGCCTCTAGCTACGTCGAAATTAATTTCGTCTACAGCAACAAACTCATCGAATTTTTTCGTGAGCCCACGCGCCGTAATCAGTGGTGAAGACATGCCAGAAGTTTATCCCTTGTAGTGATGTGCCATTTCACCTAGCGACTTATCCAAGAGATCCATTCCTAATTGAGCGTCTGCTTGACTGATATTCAATGGTGGATTCATATGAATTCTGTTGAAGTTATTGAATGGCATCAGACCATTCTTTTTGCATGTAGCAACAATTTCATTCATGGCAGGACTTGATCCACCATATGCAGCAATTGGCTCGCGGGTAGCGCGATTAGTAACGATATCTAATCCCCAAAAACCACCTTGTCCGCGAACATCGCCAACTAGTTGATGTTTTTTGGCAATTGCATGAAGTCCTGGGCCAATGATTTTTTCCCCGATAGATGTAATGTTTTCAATCATTTTCTCTGACTTCATTACATCAATGGTCGCAACTGCTGTTGCGCACGCTAACGGGTGACCAGAATAAGTGAGTCCACCAGGGAAGACTCTTTCGTCAAATGTTGCAGCAATAGGACCAGAGATTATTACTCCACCAAGTGGTACATAACCAGATGTAACACCCTTAGCAAAGACAATGAGATCAGGAGTTGATTTGCTGTGTTGGTATGCAAACCATTTGCCTGTGCGGCCAAAGCCAGCCATTACTTCATCACTAATCCAGAGAATGCCGTACTTATCGCAGAGGGCACGAATTCCATCGAGATATCCAACAGGTGGCACTAATACACCTGCAGTGCCTGGAACGCTCTCAATAAGAATTGCCGCAATTGTTTTTGGACCTTCAAAGATAATTGTCTGCTCAAGATGTTCTAGCGCTCGCTGACATTCTTCTGCTTCATTAGTTGCCCAGAATGCTGTGCGATAAAGATATGGACCCCAGAAGTGGACATGACCGAAAGAGAATTCATTTGGGAATCGACGCGGATCACCAGTAGCAGTGATTGCTGAGCCAGTATTGCCGTGATACGAACGGTAAGTAGAAAGAATTTTATGTCTTCCTGTGTGAATACGCGCCATGCGAATTGCGTTCTCTACTGCATCTGCTCCAGCATTAGTGAAAAATACTTTTTCAAATCCGCCATTAGCAACTTCAATGACTCGCTTTGCTGCCTCGTTGCGTGCAATGTTGGCATGTTGTGGTGCAACTGTTGTAAGTACCGCTGCTTGTTCTTGAATAGCTTTTACAACGACAGGATGTTGGTGACCGATATTTGTAAATACCAATTGGCAAGAAAAATCTAAAAAAGTCTTACCTTCGTAATCCCAGAAGTATGAACCTTGCGCCCCAGCGATAGCCATTGGCGTAATCTGTTTTTGCGCCGACCATGAATGAAATACATTCGCGCGATCATCTGCATAGACTTGCGCGCCGAGTTCTGGATTAGCTACTGGTTTTTCCACGGTATCCCCTTTTATTTGTAACCAATCTAATCATGACCAACGCATAAAGGGGTAGTGGGCATGGGTAAAAGCGAAGTACCGTATACCCATGAAAAGAATCACGCATTGGGTAAATGGCGAATATTCAACAAGTAAGGCTGCTCGTTCCGGCGATATTTACAATCCCGCAACTGGAGAAGTTATTGGAAGTGTTGATTTTGCAGATAGTGCACTTGTAGATCAAGCAGTAAGCGTTGCTACCGAAGCATTCAAAACATGGCGCCATAGTTCACTTACAAAGCGCGCACAAGTTTTATTTGCGTTTCGCGAATTACTCAATGAAAATAAAGAAAGGCTTGCAGCAATCATTACTGAAGAACATGGAAAAGTTCTCAGTGATGCTCTTGGTGAAGTTACTCGCGGTTTAGAGGTAGTTGAATTTTCTTGCGGTATCCCACACCTTCTCAAAGGTGGTTTCTCAGAAGAGGTTTCAACAGGCGTTGACGTTTATTCCATTCGTCAGGCACTTGGCCCTGTAGCAATTATTTCCCCATTCAATTTTCCTGCGATGGTTCCAATGTGGTTCTTCCCAGTTGCTATCGCATGTGGCAACACAGTGATTGTGAAACCTTCAGAGAAGGATCCAAGTGCTGCAATATTTATGGCGGAGTTATGGAAAAAGGCTGGACTGCCCGATGGCGTATTCAATGTTGTTCATGGAGATAAAGAGAGCGTTGATGCCCTCCTTACACATCCAGGAATCAAATCTGTTTCATTTGTTGGTTCAACACCTATTGCGCGCTATGTCTACGAAACTGGAACAAAAGCAGGTAAGCGTGTGCAAGCACTTGGTGGCGCAAAGAATCACATGGTTGTCTTGCCAGATGCTGATTTGGAATTAGCGGCAGATGCAGCAATTAATGCAGGCTTTGGTTCAGCAGGTGAGCGTTGCATGGCTATTAGCGCACTCGTTGTAGTGGAACCAGTTGCTGATGCCCTCATTGAAAAAATTAGAACTCGGATGGCCAAGATTAAAACTGGTGATGGAACAAAAGGTTCAGATATGGGCCCACTAGTTACACGTGTACACCGCGATAAAGTCGCTTCATACATTGAAGCGGGAGTAAAAGAGGGTGCGACGCTTGTAGAAGATGGTCGCACGGTAAAGGTAGATGGCAATGGTTTTTGGCTTGGGCCAACACTTTTCGACAATGTGAAATCTTCAATGAGTATCTATAAAGAAGAAATTTTTGGACCAGTTCTCAGTGTTATTCGCGTAAAGAGTTATGACGAAGCGTTAGATCTAGTCAATAAACATGAGTATGGAAATGGAACCGCAATATTTACAAATGATGGTGGTGCAGCCCGCCGCTATCAAAATGAAGTAGAAGTTGGAATGGTTGGCATCAACGTTCCAATTCCGGTGCCAATGGCTTATTTCTCATTCGGTGGCTGGAAGAACTCGCTCTTTGGTGATTCACACGCACATGGCACAGAAGGAGTTCACTTCTTCACTCGCGGCAAGGTTGTTACCAGCCGTTGGTTAGATCCAAGCCATGGCGGAATCAATTTAGGTTTCCCACAAAACACATAATGAGTTCTACACATTCTTTATGGCAAGAGATTGAATTTTCATTTACATCATCTAAGTCTTACAAGAATGCATATACCGATGTAGAGGTTTGGGCAGATCTCACGTGTGATGATGGCACGGTAATGCGACGCCCTGGTTTTTGGTCGGGTGGAAATAACTGGAAGCTTCGTTTTGCCGCGCCGAAGGCTGGAAAATGGAAAGTCACAGTCTTTTCAAATCATGAAGATGGCGTATTCAATTTTGAAGAAGATTTCATAGTTACAAATGAAAAATCAAGCGAAAATCTATTTCACAGAAAAGGATTTTGGTCGATATCGACAGGGGAGCGCAACCTAAAATTTCGTGACGGAAGCTCTGATCTCATCGTCGCAGATACCGCATGGGCTCTACCGTGGCGGGCAACTGTTGACGATGTAAAGATTTACGCAAAAGATCGCAAAACTAAAGGCTTTAATGCAACTCTTCTTATGGTTGTGCAACCAGATATGGGAGCACGCGGTCCGCGAGATCGAAGTGCGGATGAAGGTTTTGGTGTTGGCTTTGAAGATTTGCATGAAGGGCATATAAATCTTCTCAACCCAGAATATTTTGATTACCTAGATTCACTTATTTCTATACTTATTGAAAATGAGATAGTTCCCGTGTATTCCCCATTATTTTTTGGATTCGGCTGGAAAGGACTGGGAGTAATTGGTCCCGTCGTTGATTCACAAGAGTATGCACGCTTTTGTCGCTACATTGTTGCTAGATATGGCGCACGTCCTGCAATCTATTTAGCTGGTGCTGATGGAACAGGCGTTGAAGCACAGGTAGAAGTTGGTGGAAATGAATTCCACGAATGGGATTGTTATTCACAACCAACAGGAATTCACTACAGGCCACATATTCGCCCCAATGCGCATCAAAGCGCGCAATGGTTAGATTTTCAGTGGTGTCAAACAGGACATGGTGGTGAACATATCCAGGAGCGCGTTGCAGATATGTGGCGCAACCAACCAGAGCGTGCAGTCGCTAATGGCGAACCGTCATATGAAAACACAGGAGCAATTGGAAAATCTGCAGGGTGGTGGCAAGGACATGAAGCGTGGAGCAATCTCTGCGCTGGTTCAACAATGGGAGTTGTATATGGCGCCGCTTGTTTATGGGGATGGCGCTTACATAAAGATGAAGTAGGACATAGCGATTTCTTTCTTGCACCAGATTGCGGATGGCGAGAAGCCCTCGATTTTGAAGGATCAAGGTATGTTGGTTTAGTTGGAAAAGTAATGCGTGGATTACCTATTGCGCAGATACAACCAAGTTGGAGTGAAGCAATTTCACCACGAGGACTTATTGTCCATGGCAAACTATTTATTGGTTATCAAGAAAATGGTGGCCCACTCGATGTTCGAGGCGATGGAATCCCATTGAATTACAGGGTTATTGATCCCATGAGTGGAAAAGAATTACTACGTGGTCGACGCGAGAAAATTGAGTCGATAATCCCAGATACTGGTACGGGTGCGCGAATTTATATCTGTGAAGTCTAAGATAGGGAAGTGCAAAAAGTACTTCAGCCAAAGAGCAAGATAGTCAATATCTTTCTGGTCGTTTCGATTATCTATTTTGCAATTCCAATTATGTTTCTTTTTGTTAGTTCAACAAAACCACCACAGGATTTTGGAAATACATTTTCACTATGGTTTGGAAACTCATTTAGCTTCTTTCAAAACCTTCAATGGTTAGTAGATTCAAATGGCGGTATTTATGTTGTTTGGCTGAAAAACACCATTTTTTATTCACTCACTGGTGCTATTGGCGCACTTTTGTGTTCGGCAATGGCAGGCTTTGCAATCGCTGTCTATAATTTTCACGGTGTACGACAGTTACAGGCATTTATTCTATTTCTTGTAATGGTTCCAGCTAATACCCTCGTGCTCCCACTCTTTATCTATTTTGCGAATCTTAATCTAATTAATACACCATGGTCAGTTATTTTGCCTTCACTCGTAAATCCATTAGGAACTTTTATTATTGCTTATTACGCAAAAGAGAACTTACCAAAGGAGCTCATCCAAGCGGCAAGACTTGATCGAGCAAGTGAAATTCGCATCTTTCTTCAACTTTCAATCCCTATTTTGCGCCCTGCTTTGGCAACAGTCTTTCTACTTAATTTGGTAACTAACTGGAATAATTTTTATCTACCTTTGCTTATGTTCAACGATGCAAAGCTGTATCCATTATCTGTTGGGCTTGGAACTTCATATGGTGGGCCTGGATTGATTATGGGCGCTTTTGTTGCGATGGCCCCGATCTTGGTCGCATTTCTCTTCCTCCAACGCTTTTGGCTCAAAAATATCACTGCGGGTTCAGGCGTATAAGCCTGAGTGCGTTTTATCTAATAGAGCTTTTCTCATCTATAGTTTGCCTACGTGCGATTCCTAAATTCACCCACGTATGACCTCACCTATGACGATGTATTCATGGTGCCTAGCCATTCCGAACTCTCAAGTCGAATGGAAGTTGATTT
>CAMDHH010000019.1 GCA_945898065.1 Bifidobacterium breve | reverse complement strand
AATCCTTCGCAACTATTTAAAGTTTCAACCGCTGTGCTGGAAATTGTCCAACCTTGAACCTTTAACAATGATTTCTCACCCAAATATTGCTGCCATTTTAAATAACTCTCAATTGCGCCAACACTGCCAGAATACATTCCGGCTCCCCCCTCAAGCCTTCCAGCGCCCATTGCGTTAAGCGTCCCATCGTCATTTAAGAAAAGTGCCTCTGGGACCTTTTCCCAGTCAACCCAGCCACCAGCAACAATATTTTCAGATGGGCCTGCATCTATTGCTACTCGATCATAAAAATTATCAATAGGTTGCGTGCTTACATTGGGCTTAACTAAACGTCCGTTTAGCCAACCTGTCACCGTATTTGGCAACTTCAACTTAACATTTACGCGAGCACCTTTTGGAAAATCCTCTCGATGATAACAAATATTTACGTCATGCGCTAAACAACTGGGCTGAAGGCTGACTTGGCGAACTACTGGATCTTCCGTATTTCTATATTTAAAATTTTCCAACCTTGGAGCGATTACAGGTGCCGCCTCGGATGAAATGGGTATTAATTCGAAATTAAAGGTTGGCTTTTGAAAATCCCATGAGTTAACACTTTTTTTAGCAGAGGTGGTAACTGTTCCTCTGAGTAAATATTTCTTAGTAGCGGCACCCGGTACATCAGCTTCCCAGATCCAGTCTGATAACCCAGCAGGATAAATTATTTTAGTAGTTGTTGCTTCTCCTGGAAAAGTTTTTGTACCTACTGGAATTTCTTGAAAAGGTTTTGCTAATACTACACTCTTGTTTTCAAGAACCAGTGAAAATGCCTCAACACAAGCGCTTTCCGGATTTTTAGCACAATTACCTAAAACGGAATCAACGCGTAGCGTATTTCCAAAAGTAGTTTCTGGTGCACATTTGGGGTCATTGATACTGGAACAAAGATATGAAACTCCAGAATCAAATTCTCCTAATTTCGATTTAAAAACTCGTATTGAAGAAAGTAACGCCATCGGAGACTCAGAGCTAAAAAAAACTGCTAATTTGCTCGGGTCTTTTCGTGTAGCACCACGGCTACCTTCGGGAATGGTGGGCAAGTTTTGTTGAACCCAACTTAATACTGAATCAGGTTTTGATTTACTCTGCCAAGTTTCAAGTCGATAATAACTATTACCTTGCATCGCACCAATATCGGCTGTTCCGGCGGCAGATTGTTCTTCTGCACCTTGCGATATTTGCGCAATGCTCGGAAGAAAAAAAATATTTCCCAATATTAGAAGTAAGGCAATTACTCTTCGATTTTTCATGAATCTCCCTGACCACAAGGATACTGCCGTTTGCTAAGGTTATCGAGATCGGTCGGAAACAAAAATGAAGTCATAAAGTAAAAAAGAAAAGCCCCCGGTGCGAAAGGCACCGAAGGCTTATCTCGTGCGCGCGAAGGGATTCGAACCCCTAACCTTCTGATCCGTAGTCAGATGCTCTATCCGTTGAGCTACGCGCGCATATTTAGTTTTGTTGAGCCTGTGAATCCTACCTGCTTTTGCCTAAGAGCCCAATTTTGCTCTTATTTATTGGACTTCAACATTGACCACAAGGGATTCATCAAGGGCGTTGGAGGCAATCCAGATTTTCCATGTGCCAGTTTTTCGAACCCACCCTGATTCCCAAAAGTCGAATGAGTGAGCAGCAATAGAAATACTTATTGATTTCTTTTCACCGGCACTAGCAAATACTTTTGCAAAACCTAATAGTTTTTTATTTGTCGGATCAGATGCTGGCGCGCCATAAACCTGAACAACATCGGAGCCACTTCGGCTGCCACTATTTCTAACTGATACTTCAATATCTAAACCCTTAGACCATGTATTTGAGAGTAGTTCTTTCTTCCAAGTTGTGTAACCAAGCCCGTAACCAAAAGCGAATGATGGTTTCTTGCCGGACTTAATCCATGCGCGGTATCCGATATCAGAACCTTCTTTATATTCCAGAATTCCTTTGACAGGGGTTACGTCGCGGACAGGAAGATCTGATTCTTTCTCAGGCCATGTAGTTGGTAGTCGCCCACCCGGTTCTGCATCACCAAATAAAATATCAGCAACGGCATTACCCATTTGTTGCCCTGGAAACCATGTAAGAAGAATTGCATCGACATCGTTTTTCCACGGCATAAGAATTGGTGAACCTGCGTTGATGACGACAATGGTTTTCTTACTTACTGCAGCAACTGCTTTGACGAGTTCATCTTGACCTTCAGGTAGATTTAGATTTGTTCTATCAAAAC
Source organism: Bifidobacterium breve (assembly GCA_945898065.1). Classification (GTDB taxonomy): domain Bacteria; phylum Actinomycetota; class Actinomycetes; order Nanopelagicales; family Nanopelagicaceae; genus Planktophila. The sequence goes on along the minus strand of CAMDHH010000019.1, from coordinate 20,004 downwards.
CTTCACTCTCGATTGCAGGTGTTGTTCCCACAAATACAACTGAAACATCACTTGTTTTTGCAATCACAACAGCTTTTTCACGCTCTTGCTGCAAGGTTCCCACAGGTGTTTTGAATCCAACATTGCAGGCAATGACAGGAATATCTAAGCCACCTGTTTGAAATTCAAATACAAGCTCTGTTGCAACACCTTTTTTAAGTTCGCGATCAACTCGCGCCTCAGGTGGATTGAGAACAGCGCCGCCAATATCGTCATTATCTGGCAATACATCAGTATCAAGAATCTTTGTTCCGTCTTGAGTAATTGTTACTGGTCCTACATAACCCACGCCGAATTGATGTTTTCCATCTTCATCCGGTGTATATGTCAGTGAGACTTCCAGACTTTTTGTTCTAAATACCCAATCAATAGCCATCCAATTGAGTTGGCCCGCAAAGCGTTCTTCGCTATGAATGAGTACACCATTTTCATCGAATGCATCTATGTGCAATCCAGGCTTTTTTGTAACGGTGTTGATCGCATTGTGTGAACTAAATCGAGTCAACTTACTATCGGCTTCAACGCCCATTGCATATGAAATTTTCGCTTTACTTGCTGCGCTAATTCCAGCAAGCGGAGTAATTACTTCAACCGGAACAACAGTTGCGCTTCCGCCACCTTGTTCGCGCCCCGCTGATGCATGCCCACCTATAATTGCAATTGAAACTTCCTTAGCTAGTGGAAGTGCATCGCTATTTTTGAGAAGAACCGCGCCTGCTGATGATGCTTTGCGAGCAAAATCTTGAATAAATTCATCACTGAGGTTTTCTGGCTTCGGAGCAGCTCCAAATCCACCAACGCGCTGTGCCATAAGCAGTAAACGCTCAACTTTTGCATCAATTGCAGCCATTGAAACTTTGCCTTTATTTACTGCAGCAACAAGTGCTGCTCCCCATGGTGTGTAAGGACCAGGCATCGCTAGATCATTAGATGCATTTCCTGCATCCACTGTTGTGCGAACAGCAGTCCAGTCAGAAATTACAACGCCATCAAATTTCCATTCACCTTTGAGTGGCTCATCAAGTAATGGATTCTCAGTCATTGTTGGTCCATTGACGGAGTTATAAGCCGACATAACTAACCATGGCTTGGAATCTTCGATAGCAATTTCAAATGCTTTGAGATATAGCTCGTGAAGTGTTTTCTCGCTGACAACTGCGTTGAGTGTGTAGCGATCAGTTTCAGAGTCATTTGCAACGTAATGCTTGAGCGTTGCGCCAACGCCCTTTGCTTGAATTCCTTGAACAAATCCTGCTGCTAATTTTCCACTCAAATATGGGTCTTCAGAGAAACATTCGAAGTGACGGCCACCAAGTGGTGAGCGATGCAAATTTATTGTTGGTCCGAGCACAACGTCAACACCTTTGCGTCGCGCTTCAAATGCCATAACGCGTCCTACTTCTTTCAATAATTCTGTATCCCATGTTGATGCAATTGCAGTAGCTGAAGGAAGACTCAATGAAGGGTCGCGTTCATCCCAAATTGGACCGCGCACACCTGAAGGACCGTCGGAGACAACCATGCTGCGCAAACCAATTGATGGCAGTGGTGTTGTTGACCAAAAATCTTGGCCTGAAAGAAGTGAAACTTTTTCTTCAAGGGTCAACTTTGCAAGCATCTCTGAAATTTCCATGGAGGAAACCTATCAGCGCATATAAAGCTTGCCTACTTTAAATCCCTGCTATCTCACATGCTTGAACGCGCTCTACAACTTTGCGACGGGGTTTGCCCACCTTCTCGCCCTCGGCCAATTCGTGAGCGTTCAACTTTTCCCACGCACTTTGATCTATATGTTTCTTGCCCGCTAATAAATCAGTGACATCTCCTGCATTTTTAGGTGTCACTAATTTCGAAACCAATTTTTCAACGACGGTGGCGGCATCAGATTTATTTGTGCCGATAACACCAGATGGCCCACGCTTTGCCCAACCGACAACATAAAGATTATCTTTTACATGACCTTCATTATTTAGAACTTTTCCCTTTTCATAAGGAATGCCATCTATTCCCGCTGCTTGATAGCCAATTGCAGTAATCACCAAGCCACATGGAATTGTTATCTCTCCATCAGGGGTTGAATAAGTTACCGATTCAACGCGATTTACTCCATTTATTGAAACAGGCGTATGTTGGAATAAAAATTCAATCGTGCGCGCATGACCCTTGTTTTCTAAATCCGAAATAAGCAGCATCGCATCCAAATTACTCTTCACATCTTTTTCTGGAGCACTTCCTGCTCGAGTAATTGCCCCAGCAATATCACTCTTATTCATAATTACATTCGTGTGTTCTAGTTTTGGAAGATCACGTAACTCAGGGGAAGTAAATGCAGCATGTTCTGCGCCTCGGCGAGCACTTACATAAACCTTACGTATTTTGCTCTCTTTGAATACTCCAAGTGCATGATCTGCTGTATCCGTTGGATCTAATTCACTTGGTTCTAGCGCAAGCATTCTTCCAACATCCATCGCAACATTTCCTGCACCTATTACGATGGCAGTTTCGCAATCGAGTGGAACTGAAAAGTTCGCAAAGTCCGGATGGCCGTTATACCAAGGAACAAAGTCGCCCGCAGATAATGATCCTGGTAAATCTTCTCCCAGAATTCCTAAAGTTTTACCAATCGTAGAACCAGTCGCAATTACTACCGCATCATATTTTTCTTGTAGCTGTGTAATGGTTACATCGCTGCCTAGTTCTACATTTGCAAATAATCGAAATTTTTCTGTGGTGGCAATCTTTTCAAAGACTTTCGAAACACTCTTAATCTTTGGGTGATCTGGTGCAACACCTGAACGGACAAGGCCCCATGGCGTTGGAAGTCGCTCAATCATGTCGATTGAGAATCCAAGTTCGGGTGTTTCTAAGTTCTGTAGTGCTTGCGCAGCAAAGTAGCCAGCAGGTCCCGCGCCAACGATTACCACTTTATAGGTGGACACGTTGAACCTCGATTCTTTGGGAAGAGAAAAGCGGGATAAAGCAAATTACATCGTTGAATTATCGATAACGAAGCGATAGCGCACATCACTTGCTACAACTCTATCGAATGCTTCATTGATATAACTTGCTGAGATAACTTCGATTTCTGGCAAAACATTATGCTCGCCGCAGAAATTGAGCATATCTTGTGTTTCTTGAACACCAGAAATAAGTGAGAGTGTGAATACACGTTGCTTTGAGACTCCAACGCTAGTCGAAAGCAAAACAGTTGGTGTTGGATCTGCGCCAATAACAACAAATGCTCCATCAAATTTGAGTAATTCAAAATAAGCCGCTGTATCAACGGTGGCACTCACGGTATTGAGGATGAGGTCAAAGTTTTCTTTGAGTGAAGCAAATGCTTTTGCATCCATCTTATGAAATGCGACTGCTCCCATTTTTAGAGCATCTTCTTTTTTCTTATCAGAGTGAGATAAAACGGTAACTTCGGCGCCCATGGCCTTCGCTAATTTCAAACCAACGTGGCCTAATCCACCAAAACCAATAATTGCAACTTTCTTTCCTGGCCCTGCATTCCAACGCTTGAGTGGTGCCCACAAAGTAGAACCCGCACAGAGCAAAGGTGCGGCAGCATCGAGTGGAAGATTCTTTGGAATGTGAACTACAAAATTATGATTTATAACTGCAGATTGTGTGTAACCGCCTTGTGTCACAGTTCCATCGCGATCAGTTGATCCATAAGTAAAAATTGCACCGTTTTGGCAGAATTGTTCGTGACCAGTTTTGCATGGTTCACAGTTCAGGCATGCATTAACTAAGCAACCAACACCAACGTGATCTCCTGTTTTAAACTTTGTTACATTTTTTCCTACAGCCGTTACTTTCCCAGCAAGTTCATGACCTGGAGCTAATGGATATGTTTGCTTGCCCCACTCACCGCGTACTGTGTGAATATCCGAATGGCAGATTCCACAAAAAAGCACATCGAATTGCACATCATCTGGACCAACGTCGCGTCGATCAACCATTGTTGCAACTAATGGAGCACCCTCTGATGGCGCAGCATATGCTTTTACTTTAGTCATTGTGACTCCCTAGGTCCTTAGCTCGTGAGCGGTGAGGCGCACTCGAACGGGCTACGCGACATCTCATGTGAGTGCGCATTCTACACGGGTGTTGGATACTTATCTAATGATGCCTTGGCGTGGAGCGATGCTGGATATCTCCCGACATTATTTTGATAAGAATTTTATAATGAAGACGATGAGCGCCCTGGCACTTTTTGATTACAACGTACTACACCTACATTTGACAGATGATCAGGGTTGGAGATTTGAGAGTAAAAAGTTTCCTCTTCTACATGAGGTGGGATCGCGCCGACTCAAGAGTCAAACCAGTCATTCTTTGGCGCCTCAAGAATTTAAATACCAAGTCCATGAAGGTTTTCTAAGCCACTCTGATATAAAAGAAATTATTGATCATGGCAATTCACTCAATATTGATGTCGTTCCCGAAATTAATATTCCGGGACATACAGGTGCCCTTCTAGCCGCATATCCCCAATTCGGAGTAAATAAAGAAACAGTAGAGGTGAGTGGAGAATGGGGAATTTCGAATCATCTTCTTAGACCTTTTCCAGATACATTCGAGTTTTTGCGCGAATTGCTTATGGAAGTTAGCTCAGTTTTTCCCTCTCAATATATACACGTTGGCGGAGATGAATCCCTCATTGACAACTGGTTAAAAGATCCTGAAATTGTTTCCTTTATGAAGGAACGAGAATTCTCTACACCAAAAGATCTCTTTATTTATTTTATGAAAGAGATTGAAGTAATAATAAATACTCTTGGTAAGAAGATGATTACATGGGACGATGCATTTGCCTTTAATCCAAGTCAAGCAACTCAAGCGACAGTTATGTCATGGCGTGGAGCAGATATTGCTAAGACTGCAATGGAACACAATCGCGAGGTAATTTTGTCTCCAGTTTTTCCAACTTATTTTGATTACTCGCAAGAACTTTCTGAGTCGGAGCCACTCGCAATCGGGGGACCTATCACTTTGGAAGATGTACTCTCGTTTAAACCAATCGATGGCGCGCTAGGAGTTCAATGTCAGATTTGGTCCGAATATATAGAGGACCCAACTCATCTTGAATATATGATGTGGCCTCGGGCTGCAGCTTTAGCATTTGCAGCATGGGGCGATGGCGATGATTTCATGCAATATTTCAATGAGCGTCGAGCAGATTTGGATTCACTAGGCATCACTATCCGTGAAACAGAACCTCTTGGAAGAAAAAGCATCGGTGATCTTGGCGTTGGAAAATATCATCCGGGCTATCCCGTTACATCCATGATGCAAAAACTTGAAGAGTCGGCGGCAAGTGGCGAAGTTGCGCATTAGCGCACAATGGAAAATAACGAAGAGCGGAGACGAGGAGATTTGAACTCCTGAAGGCTTTTAGACCTTACCTCGTTAGCAGTGAGGCGCACTCGACCGGGCTATGCGACGTCTCCAAGTGGTGGCTGTAGTTTACATCTAATTTCTTCTCGCAGTATCCTGCCGTATGACATATGAACTGCGTATTTACAGAGCAAACCCAGGGAAAATCGAGGCGCTATGTGCGAGGTTTCGAAACCACACAGTTGCTCTCTTTGCCAAACACAATATGGAAAGCATCGGCTACTGGCTAGAAGATGCGCATTCAGATGTGCTGACTTACGTCATTAAACATTCTGGAGATCCCGCTAAAAATTGGGAAGCATTTATTGCTGATCCTGCATGGATTGCGGCGAAAGAAGCATCCGAAGTTGATGGCGCACTAGTTGAATCAATTGATGCGCGTTACATGACACCAACTGATTTCTCTGGCTTGAAATAGTTTTTGTTAGGCTAACCTGATGAGTTCTGAAGAGAAGAAGTCTGGCCGAGTTTATGATGTAGAGCCATCTCAGCTCTATGCAGAATTTATGAAAACTGGTTGGACTCCATCACCTCTTCATGGAATAACTCCTGATGATGTAGCAACGTACGCGTTCTCTAGGCGACAAGCACTATCACTTGCATTTCCTGGACTTCGCTTAATCTTGCCTTCTGGAAATTACAAAGTTCGAAGCAATGACACTGACTATCTTTATCGTCCACACTCTGCTTTTGCTTATTACACCGGCGTGCAAGGTGTTGAAGCAACAGCAGATGCTGTTTTGGTAATGGAACCCAATGGTGATTCACATGATCCAATTCTTTTTATTAACCCTCGCTCGACTCGCGATACCGATGCTTTCTATAAAGATGCCCGCTATGGCGAATTGTGGGTTGGGCGACGCTTTACTCTTGAAGAAGCACAGGCTCGATATCAAATCACTACACGCAAAATCAGTGAATTAGAGGAATTTCTTGCAAAAGATAAAGGTGCACTTGTTATCCGTGATCAAGATACGTTGGTTGATTCACTTATAAAAAAGAGTGCAAAAGATGATGAATTGGCAAATTTCACATCTGTGCACCGAATAATCAAAGATGACTATGAAATCAAAGAGATGCAACGAGCTGTTGATGCAACGCATGCGGGTTTTAGTGACATCATCCGCGCCTTTCCTGCCGCAGTTCAAACACCCCGCGGAGAACGAGTTGTCGAGGCTGCTTTTTACGGTCGTGCGCGCATTGAAGGCAATGATCTTGGCTATAACACTATTGCCGCATCAGGTGCGCACGCCTGCGTATTGCACTGGACTCGAAATGATGGCGCTGTGCACAATGGGCAATTGATACTTATAGATGCGGGTATTGAGATGGATTCTTACTACACAGCAGATATCACTCGCACACTTCCGGTGAGTGGAAGGTTTTCACCCGCACAACGCGCGCTTTACATGTTGGTTTATGAAGCACAGAAAGCTGGCTTTGCTGCAGTAAAAGCTGGTGTAGATTTCCTAGATATAAATCGTGCTTGTCATCGAGTTCTTGCGCAAGGTTTACATGATTTGGGTGTTCTCACCGTCAGTGTTGATGAATCTATGCAACCAGATATTGGATTACATCGTCGTTGGACGCTTCACGGCGTAAGTCACATGCTCGGTATGGATGTTCATGATTGTGCACAGGCACGCAAGGATCAATACACAGAAGCAAAATTGCAAGCCGGAATGATACTAACTGTTGAGCCAGGTTTATATATTCAGCCTGATGATGAACTATTTCCGCCAGAGCTTCGAGGTGTTGGAATTCGTATTGAAGATGATCTACTTGTTACCGAAGATGGTTACATCAATCTCAGTGAGAATATCCCCCGTCATCCCGATGAGATTGAAGCGTGGATGGCATCTCTACGCTAATTGGAGTCCACACCACGCAGCAATAAGACCGAAGCCTAGGGAAAGAATTAAATTTGCTGCTGCATCACGGTAGCGCTTGAGTTCAAATGCTAAATAGATATCGAGCATAAATGTCGACCATGTTGTAAATGCTCCAGCAAAACCAATTGCTAGAAGATCATTGATTTTCTCACTACTCTTGAAAGTCATTCCAAGTAAGAAAGATCCAAGAATATTTACAAGAAATATCCCATATGGCTTGTCCGTGAATTTTCGAATGTATTGATCTATTGCAAAGCGGGCTGGCGCACCAACTGCTGCGCCAAGAATTACGTACAACGTATTCATGAACGCACCGGAATAACTTTGCGAGCAAGGGGCAAAATAATAATTACTATGATTATTGATGCCACTAAGTTTTCTGCAAGGAAAAGCGCTCCACCTTCGCGTGGTTCTAGTGATTGAGCCGTCACTGCTGAAAATGTTGTTAGCCCCGCGCAAAAACCAGGGAGTAAAAGATGGCGAAGCTCTGTAATTCCGCGTCGCTCCATGAGTACAAGGAGTGCGGATGCCAGCGCTACACCCACCATATTTGCAACGAGAGTTCCCGTGCGATCATCGGGAATGATGAGGCCAAGAAAATAGCGAAGAAGGGTTCCGAATACTCCGCCGATTGATACAAGTACTAATGACTTCAAGTACTAAACAATACCCTCACGCTTGCGAATCTTTGAGCCCAACCAACGCACTGGATCATATTTCTCATCAACAACGCGCTCCTTCATAGGAATGATGGCGTTATCTGTAATTCGAATATGTTCTGGGCACACTTCTGTGCAGCACTTGGTGATGTTACACATTCCAAGGCCGTGCTCTTCTTGCGCAGTTTTCTTGCGATTCTTCAATGTATCGAGTGGGTGCATATCTAACTCTGCGATACGAATAAAGAATCGTGGGCCCGCGAAAGATTTCTTATTCTCTTCGTGATCGCGAATAACGTGACATGTATCTTGGCATAAGAAGCATTCAATACATTTACGGAACTCTTGGCTGCGCTCAACATCTATTTGTTCCATACGCGCTTCGCCTGGCTTCAAATTGGCAGGGTGTGAATATGATGGAATTTCCATTGCTTTTCTATAGTTGAAAGAAACATCTGTTACTAAATCTTTGATTACAGGGAATGCGCGAAGTGGTGTAACAGTAATTGTTTCGTCATCGCCATATGCAGAAACCTGCGTCATACATGCAAGACGTGGCTTTCCGTTGATCTCCATTGAACAAGATCCGCACTTACCCGCTTTGCAATTCCAGCGAACTGCAAGATCACCCATCTGTGTTGCTTGAACACGGTGAATTACATCAAGGACTACTTCACCTTCGTTGGCATCTACAACAACATCTTGTAGGGCGCCATTAGTTGAATCGCCTCTCCAGATACGAAGTTTTAGTTTGCGTGCCATTAGTTGGATCCGCCTTTCGTAATTTCTTCTGGTGTCATGTATTTCTCGAGTTCGTGAATATCAAAAAGATCAAAGAGTTCTTTGGGGATAGGCAGGAGCGCTTGTGCCCGCACACTTACTTTATCTCCATCAAAACTTGAGATGTGGTTTACCTGGCGCCATTTATTATTCATGCCAGGGAAATCATCGCGAGTATGTCCGCCGCGTGATTCTTCGCGCAAGATTGCAGACTTTGCAGTGCTTTCGGCAACTAACAACATATTGTCGAGATCGAAAGCTAAGTGGAAACCGGGATTGAATTTTCTATCTCCAGCAACTGCGATATTGGCACTACGTGCGCGAATTGCTGCAATCTTTTCGATGGCTTCTTGTAATTCAGAACCAGTACGGATAATTCCAACTAGGTTATGAGTAATTTCTTGAAGTTCGGCGTGAAGTGAATATGCATTCTCTCCGCCTGTTCGGCTAAATGGTGCTTCAATGCGCGCTGCTGCAGCCTTGAGCGCTGCATCACTGACTGGGTTTTCACTGTTCTTCTTTGCATATTCGGATGCACCCATTCCTGCGCGACGTCCAAATACCAAGAGATCTGAGAGTGAATTTCCGCCAAGACGATTTGATCCATGCATGCCGCCAGCAACTTCACCCGCTGCAAATAGCCCTGGAACACCAATGGCTGCCGCCGTATCTGGTTCTACTTCAACGCCACCCATTACGTAGTGACATGTTGGACCAACTTCCATAGCCTCTTTCGTAATGTCAACGCCTGCGAGTTCATAGAACTGGTGCCACATGGATGGAAGTCGCTTCTTAATAACTTCTGCAGATAAACGCTTTGAAACATCGAGGAAGACTCCGCCGTGCTCTGATCCGCGACCAGCCTTTACTTCAGAGTTAATTGCGCGAGCAACTTCGTCGCGAGGTAACAACTCTGGTGGGCGGCGGTTGTTATCTTGATCTAAATACCAACGATCTGCTTCTGCTTCATTGTCGGCATAAATATTCTTGAAAACTTCTGGAATGTATTTGAACATGAAGCGTTCGCCCACATTATTTGTAAGAATTCCACCTTCTCCGCGAACAGATTCGGTAACAAGGATTCCGCGCACCGATGGTGGCCAGACCATTCCTGTTGGATGGAATTGCAAAAATTCCATATCTACAAGATTTGCTCCAGCTTTGAGGGCCAGTGCGTGACCATCACCAGTGCCTTCCCAGGAATTAGATGTAATTTTGAAAGTTTTGCCAACGCCACCTGTTGCAATAATTACGGATTTTGCTTCAAATAAAACTTCGCTACCTGATTCGCGCCAGTATCCATAAACTCCAGCAACTTTGCCATTTTCCTTAATGACTTCTGTGACTGTGAGTTCTGAAAAAACCTTCATATGGCTCTCGGCATTACCGTGATCGCGTGCATCTTGTTGTTGCAGCGCAACGATACGTTGTTGCATTGTGCGAATAAGTTCTAGTCCAGTGCGATCGCCAACGTGTGCAAGGCGTGGGTATTCATGTCCGCCAAAGTTACGTTGTGAAATCTTTCCCTCTTTAGTTCGATCAAAGAGAGCGCCCCATACTTCAAGTTCCCAAATACGATCAGGGGATTCTTTAGCGTGTAGTTCAGCCATTCTGTAATGGTTGAGGAATTTTCCACCGCGCATTGTGTCGCGAAAGTGCACCATCCAGTTATCGCCAGAGTTGACGTTACCCATTGATGCAGCTGCGCCACCTTCTGCCATGACTGTGTGTGCTTTTCCAAAGAGTGACTTACAAATAATTGCGACGCTAAGGCCAGATTCACGAGCCTCTACCGCAGCGCGAAGACCAGCACCACCTGCGCCGATGACCACTACGTCGTACTTATATTTTTCTAAGTTTGTCATGATCGCTCTCTTTAGAAGAAGTAAAAATTAGTCCAGGCGCCAGATGCAACTTGGCGAACGTAGATATCGGCAAATGCAACTGCAGCTAATGAGTACCAGGCAAATTGGGGATGCGAGTGATTAAGTACGGAGACCCAACTCCATAATTTGTAGCGCACTGGATGTTTTGAGAAATGCTTGAGTCGACCACCAAGTGTGTGGCGACATGTGTGGCATGACAATGAATAAAGCCACAGCATGGTTGAACTCAGAACAAGAACAAGTGAGCCAACGCTCATATGGCCCCATTCACCTTCAACGCTCTTAAACGAAATAATTGCATCGTAGGTAAGGATTATATTAAAAACTAAACCTGCATAAAAAAACCAACGGTGCCCGTTCTGCAAAATAAGTGGTGCGCGTGTTTCACCGGTGTATTTAGTGTGTGGCTCCGCGACTGCGCAGGCAGGTGGTGACATCCAAAATGCACGGTAATACGCCTTGCGGTAGTAATAACAGGTCATGCGGAAGCCAAGTGGGAAGATCAAAATAATCAACGCTGGTGAAAGTGCGAAATTAAATATCTCTGCACTTACTGGAGTCCAACCAAAGATCGTTGCTTCAGGTACGCATGCTTTAGAAAGGCATGGTGAATAGAAAGGAGAGATTAAATGGTCTTTGTAATAATTTGCGCCCTCAAATGCTCTAAAGGTTGCATAGATAACAAAACTAAAAAGAACACCAAAGGTTATTGCGGGTTGTAGCCAATATTTGTCAGTGCGCAGGGTGCGCTCTTTTATCTTTGCCCTCGTTGGTGAAAAGACACCTGACATATTTCTAGCCCCTTTAGTAATTCCTAAGGCATCAGTCTCCTCTTGGCGTGAAAAGAGTGCTAGGTGTAACTCTGCTTATTGGCTATGAAGTCAGCCACAAAAGTAAAAAATGGCGGAGGGCGTGGGATTTGAACCCACGAAACTTTCGTTTGCCGGTTTTCAAGACCGGTGCACTCGGCCGCTATGCGAGCCCTCCGTGGGAGAGGTTACCCGAGAATCACAGGAGTTGAAAATTAAGGATTGATATTAGGCAGGAAGATCGAGTAATTCCTCGATGATAATCGCAACACCATCTTCTGTATGGGGGCGAGCAATTCCTTTTGCATGTTTTACTCCATCTGTATGACCATCAGCCATTGCATAAGAGCGACCACACCATTGCAACATTGAAAAATCATTTGGGTTATCGCCAAATGAAACACAATCTTGTGCATCAATTCCGAGTCGGGCTGCCATCTTCGCAAGTGTGGTGCCTTTTGAAACATCGAGTGCAGAAATTTCCAATAGCGAATCGTGCGGATTTGAATGTGTAACAGTTACTAAACCTTCAAGTTCTTTTGTCGCAATCGCGAGCATCTCATCAGATGTAAGTTCTTGATCTGAGCAACGTGCCATCATTTTGAGTGCAGGTGAACTAATTATTTCTTCTATCTTATTTACACCAATATTATCTATTCCTACATCCCAGCGAGGTACATAAATCTTTTCGCGGTGGAAATAATTATGTGATTCAACTGCAAAAGATATCTGTGGAATTACTTTACGTAATCGTGTAGCTGTCTCGAGCTGCGCATCTACTGGCATCAGCCATTCTTCTAATACTTTTTCGTTCTTAAGGTCATACAACATTGCACCGTTGCCACAAATGGCTTTTCCGATTCCAAATACTGCTTGAATCTCTGACATCCAGCGCGGTGGGCGCCCAGTTACATAAAAGATTTCGATTCCCATTGAATGTGCGCGCCTAAATACATCGATGGTGCGCTGCGATATCTCGCCATAGTGGGCAACAACAGTTCCATCTAGATCTGTAGCAATGAGTTTGGGGCGCTTATTCACACCAACTCAAATCGTTTAGTTCCTAAGAACGGCTGTAACGCTTGAGGCACATTGACGCTTCCATCAGCATTTTGATGGTTCTCAAGAATCGCAACAATCATGCGAGGAATTGCAACAAGTGTTCCATTGAGTGTGGCAACCGCTCTTGTGCCATCACTATCTTTGAAGCGAATATTAAGACGACGTGCTTGAAACTCTGCGCAGTTAGAAGTACTTGTTACTTCGCGGTATGCCTTCTGCGTAGGAATCCAGGCCTCAATATCAAATTTTCGGTTCGCACTTGAGCCGAGATCTCCTGATGCAACATCAATTACTCGATATGGAATCTCCATTGCATTGAGGAAATCCTTCTCCCACTGCAATAAGCGCTTATGTTCTTCTAGCGCTTGATCTGGATGACAGAAAGAGAACATCTCTACTTTGTCGAATTGGTGAACGCGAATAATCCCGCGTGTATCTTTTCCATATGTTCCTGCTTCGCGACGAAAACATGTCGAATATCCCGCGTAACGCAATGGAAGTTTTTCTGCTGGTAGCACTTCATCCATGTGATAAGCAGCAAGTGGAACTTCGCTAGTTCCCACTAAGTACATTCCATCTTTTTCTAAGTGATAGACATTTTCTGCTGCTTGGCCAAGAAAGCCAGTGCCTTCCATTGCTGGAGGATTTACTAACACCGGTGGAATCACGGGAGTGAATCCCGCTTTTACTGCAGATGAAATTGCATAGTTCACTAATGCGAATTCAAGAAGTGCGCCAACACCGGTGAGGTAGTAAGAGCGTGAGCCTGAAACTTTTGCACCACGCTCGGTATCAATCGCGCCAAGTAGTTTTCCTAATTCCACATGATCTTTAGGTTCAAAGTCACTGAATTCGCGAGGTGTGCCAACATGTTCAAGAACTACAAAATCTTCTTCTTTTCCTATGGGCGCATTTGGATCTAAAATATTTGATAACTGGAGTGCCACTGCTTGAGTTTGTGCTTCAAGATCAGCCCTTTTTGCATCAGCATTCTTTACTTTATTTGCTAATTCTTTAGCACTTTCGAGTAATTTTGTTTTTTCGTCGCCTTTTGCGCCACCAACTGATTTAGATAGTGTGTTCTGTTCTGCTCGTAATAATTCAAATTCATTGATTGCAACTCTACGTTTTTCATCAATTGCAATAACTTGATCTACAAGGCTTACATCTTCGCCGCGACCTTTTTGTGAAGCGCGAACTACATCAGGATTCTCGCGTAAGAATTTGATGTCGATCATTTATTTGACCTTTTCTCGCGGGTACGAACCTAGGAATCTAATATCTTCACAGCGCTGACGAAGGCTCGCTACAGCTTCTGCAACTGGTGCATCATTGACATGGCCTTCAACATCGATAATGAAATGGTAATGCCCAAGTTCGCGTCCGGTGGGACGACTCTGAATAAAAGTGAGGTTGACTTCACGCTTTGCAAATTCAGTCAATATTTCAAGTAGTGCGCCGACGTGGTCGATCCCAATGAAGATTGCCAGTGAGGTGCGGTCTAAACCTGTACGGGGTGGAATGGTTCCTGGCTTTGATACCAATACAAATCGAGTAATCGCTCCATCGTTATCGCCAATATTGTCGGCGATTATTGTTAGGCCGTAATGAGCTGCTGCAACAGGGGCTGCGATTGCGGCATCGAATTCTCCCCGTGAAATTGATTCAGCTGCTGCAGCTGTGGACGCCGTTGGAATAATTTCAGCACCTGGATAGTTCAAGGCCACATATGTTCGGCATTGCGCTTCAGCGTGTGGGTGAGTAGCGATTCTTTTTATATCTGTTGTGCCATGTTTTACCATCAAAGCGAAAGAGACAGGCAAAGTTACTTCAGCAACAATCGTGAGTGGTTCACCCGTTGCTAGTTCATCGAGTGTGCGGGCGACAACACCTTCTACAGAATTTTCAATTGGGACTAAAGCAAAGTGTGCATTACCTTCACGTACCGAATTTAGAGCGGCAGTTACATTTGCGTATGGCTTGAGTGAATCGTTAGCAGATGTAATCTTTTTGAGTGCCGCCTCAGTGAAGGTGCCTTTTGGTCCTAAGTATCCGTATGTTCCCACTGGCTAATGATACCCGAGTACATCACGTGCAATTGACGGGGTATTTGTTATTAGTACTTTGACCTGATTGCGCTCACAAAATTGCATATCTTCATCTTTATCGACAGTCCAGACAAATAAATCGCGAGATTCACTCATATATGTTGAATCATCTCTCAACATCTGAATACTTGGTCCTAGAATTTTTGCTGATGAAAAACGGCGCATTAATCGAGAATGGCTTGGATGAAGTAGTGCGACTGTATTTTGGTGTGGTGCCATCTTCTTGACTTGTTCGATTGCTAACCAAGAAAAAGACATAATTGAAATTGTTGGCAAGTTCTTTTCTTGAGAGAGTAAATCAAGAACCATTTTCTCGATTTCGTTCCCACTGGGAACGGGGTGTTTTGTCTCTATTGCCAACTCTTTTTTATTATCTTTAGCAAGTGCTAATAGTTCTTCAAGAGTTAGTACTTCTGGATACTCCCTACGAATCTGGGCATATTTGAGATCTGCAATCCTGCCCGAAACGCCAGCACATCGTTTGAGATCGGCATCGTGCCAGAGCAGGGCCACATTATCTTTTGATAAACGCACATCGCATTCAAATCCATCTGCACCTTGAGCGATAGCGCCGTTATAAGCGCGCAATGTGTGCTCGGGAAAATCCTTTGAGGCTCCGCGGTGGGCGTAGATTTTCATATGCAAGATTAGCACCGTTAGGCTTACCTCTATGAATGGCAAAGGTACGCAATACTTTTTTGAAAGTTCTGCGCGCTCTGTTCTTGGATTAGTTCGAGAAGGTAATGAAGATTCAGGATTTACGTCAGCAAAATTGATTGCAGTTGCCGATGGCATGGGCGGTCACGCGGGCGGAGAAGTTGCTTCACGTATTGCAATAAAGACACTGGCCTCACTTACTTCTGTTTTATCTAATCCGGAGATTGATTCGGACTCTATTGAAGATCTTTTACAGAACTCCTTACACACTATCGACAACGAGATTGGCGAGCATGCACGCGAAGCAATTGAATTACGTGGAATGGGTACAACGCTGACTGCGCTATTGCTTTACGGTGAGAAGGTTGCTCTTTTACATGTTGGGGATTCTCGCGCCTATCGCTTGCGTGGAAATGAGTTAGAGCAACTAAGTTGTGATCACACGGTTATGCAAGAGCTATTAGACCAAGGCGCAATCACTCCCGCCGATATACGCGACCATCCACAACGTTCGGTGCTCACTCAAGCACTCATGGGTGATGGAAACGTGACACCGGTTTTACAAATTTATGATGTAAAGGCCGATGATCGTTTTATTCTCTGTAGCGATGGCTTATCTAGTGTTCTCAGTGATAAAGAGATGAAAACTTTCTTGAAAAAGAAATCAGCAGATGAATCAATTAGTGCACTCATTGATGCGACATATATCAATGGCGCACCTGACAATATCTCTATAATTATTGCTGATGTTGTTACTTCAAGTGAAGTATCAACGCACTTTATTGGGGCTGCGCAATGATGAATCTAACTTTGGGTAGCCGCTACGTTCTAGGCGAAATGATCGGCACTGGCGGTATGGCTGATGTTTATAGGGCGCACGATCAACGCCTTGCTCGCGAAGTAGCTGTCAAAGTATTGCGTAGTGATCTTGCACGTGATCCTTCATTTGTGGCTCGTTTTCGTAAAGAAGCATTTGCAGCAGCAGGTTTGAACCATCCAGGAATTGTTGCCGTGTATGACTCTGGTGAAGAACCAGCGCCATACATAGTTATGGAATTAGTTTCTGGACATACGCTGCGAGATTTAATTCATCGCGGTGAGCGCCTGCCACTTGCACGAGCGCTTGAAATTGGTGAAGGAATACTTGCAGCATTGGAGTATTCACACGAGCGCGGGATTGTGCACCGGGATATAAAACCGGCCAACATCATGATCACCGATCAAGGCGATGTTAAGGTTATGGATTTTGGAATTGCGCGCGCGCTCGATGATTTGGGTGCAACACTCACTAGTACATGGAATATTGTCGGAACAGCGCAATATTTATCTCCTGAACAAGCATTAGGTGAAATTGCAGATGCTCGTTCTGATATTTATTCCACAGGTTGTTTGTTATACGAAGTTCTAACAGGTCAGCCACCATTTACTGGTGATACACCTGTCTCTATTGCCTACCAACATGTATCGGGTGAATTAGCGCTACCA
The DNA here is from genome assembly GCA_945898065.1 of Bifidobacterium breve. Taxonomy (GTDB): domain Bacteria; phylum Actinomycetota; class Actinomycetes; order Nanopelagicales; family Nanopelagicaceae; genus Planktophila. The sequence continues at coordinate 3,221 of CAMDHH010000019.1, read as the reverse complement.
AGTAAAATTTCACCGACACTTCCTGAAGGTATCGATATTCTTTTATCTGTTGCACTGGCTAAAAAGGCCCAAGATAGATATCAATCCGCTGGTTTGATGCTCGATGATTTATTCAAAATACATTCTGGTGAGACTGTCACAACAAAGATGGTAAAAAAACCAATAAACCGCCGCACTTTATTTGGTGTTATTGGTACCTCAATATTGGTTTTGGCAGTTGCTGGAGCAGGGCTATTTGCTTCACGTCCGGGTGAGCTAACAGTTGGTAATGAGATTCCAAATGTTGTGGGACTCTCTGAAACAGCTGCTCGCGCACTGCTCTCTGATTATGTCGTTACCGTTACACGAGCGCATGATTCGCGCATTCCCAACGATCGAGTCGCTAGCCAATTCCCATTAGCAACTACGCGCGCTAAATCGGGATCTGGAGTTGTGCTCACTATCTCTGATGGTCCGGGTGATTCTGTCGTTCCTACAGATTTAGTCGGGTTATCACTTCAAGATGCCCGTGCATCACTTTCGGCTGCAGGTTTAGTTGTTTCGCTCACTGAAGCAGTTCCATCCGATGAAGTTCAAGGAACTGTTTTGAAAGTTACACCCGAACCAGGTTCGACAATTACTGCTGGCAGTGGTGTTGTTCTGCAGATTGCAAGCGGTGAAGTTGAGGTTCCTGATCTAATCGGTATTGATGGAATACAAGCGAAGACATTACTAGTGCAGGCGGGTTTCCTTTTCAATGAATTAGAAGCAAATGATCCAGAACAGCCAGCCGGCGTTGTAATCCGTCAAGCACCTGATGGTGGAACAACTCAGACAATTGGTAAGTCAGTAACAATTACAATAAATAAAACGCCATAATTATTTTTTGCCTACAACTGGCGATAGACCTACAGCTTTGCTTTGTGCATTCTTGTCGCCACATTGTGTAAGCCAATTTGCAAGCATTTGATGCCCATGCTCTGTTAATACTGATTCTGGGTGAAACTGCACACCTTCGATTGGAAATTTTGTATGTCGCATCGACATAACAATTCCTGAATCTGTAGAACCTGTAATTTCAATTTCGGGCGGTACCGTATCGCGCTCTACAGCGAGTGAGTGATATCGAGTTGCAGTAAATGGAGAGGGGAGATTTATTAATACTCCACCACCCTGGTGGTTTACTTGAGAAGTTTTTCCGTGAAGAAGTTCCGGTGCACGCGAAACAGTTGCGCCAAAAGCAACACCGATTGCTTGGTGACCAAGGCAGACACCAAAGAGTGGGATGTTTTTATCTGCACAATATTGAATCATCGCTATTGAAATTCCTGCGCGCTCTGGTGTGCCAGGGCCCGGAGAGATCAGAACGCCGTCGTATTTACTCGCCTCATTCACTTCTACTTCATCGTTTCTAACAACTGTGCATTCGGCGCCAAGTTGAGCTAGATATTGCACAAGGTTGTAGACAAAGGAGTCGTAGTTATCGACTACGAGGATTTTGGTCGCCACGCGCTAATTCTCTCCTATCGGCGCTCCTCTCACTCTCCTTTTCATTTGGGGCCAATCTGGTGTAACTTCGCCCTATGCCAAAGTCGAGATTGCGTAAAAAAGTTATTGAACAACGCACACATGAGCAGGAAATAGTTGTGCACGCTCCGCAAGGTCCGCTTGAGAGCCCTGCATGGCTAGCCCCAACAATGGTGACTGCATTTTTGATCGGTCTTCTCTGGATTGTGACTTTCTATGTCACCCAGACTCGTTTCCCAATCCCGGGTATCGGTGCATGGAACATGATCGTGGGATTCTCATTTATTGGCGTGGGATTCTCCCTCGCTACGAAATGGCGCTAATTACACGCTTGTAATTCTCCACACCGTGGATAACTTCTGTGGATAAAGTTTTAGCGTCTCTGGCGAAGTAAAAGTGTTGAGGCGATTGCTCCCCCGATAAGTCCACCGAGGTGTGCACGCCAATCAACTCCACCTAATGCAAATCCAAATGCAAAGTTGATTCCAACAATGACTGCAATAGAGCGAATATCCGCCCCAATTTTTCGTCCAACAATTGCCATTGCACCAAAGAGTCCAAAGACAGCACCGGATGCACCCACGGATGGTTGATTAGCTGGCGCTAAATAATTCGAGACGAGTGATCCGCTCAATAGTGAGAAGAAAAATATTGCAAGGAATTTCTCTTTTCCAAATGCTGCCTCAATTGGATTTCCTAAAACCATCAGTGCGTACATATTAAATCCTAGGTGAAAAATTCCACCATGGGTGAGTGCGACGCTCAGTAATCGATACCACTCACCACGTGCGGTTCCATGTATTTGTCCATCATTGAGGATTGCTTCTTTAATAAGAAATAGTTGTTGCTCTAAATTTGGAATGAGCAACTGCACCAAGTAAGCAGCACAAATAATTGTGATAAGAACAAGAGTTGCAGAACGCTTCATCAGCGCGATTTAGATTATTTGACGCTAACGCTATTGATTGTAATTGGCGTCGATGGGCGATCTTGTGCCCCAGTCTTTGCTTTACCAATAGCGTCAATTACAGCCTGGCTAGCGGAATCCTTCACTTCGCCAAAAATGCTGTGTTTGCGGTTCAACCATGTTGTTGGTGCAACAGTGATAAAGAATTGTGAACCGTTAGTTCCTGGTCCTGAATTAGCCATTGCAAGAATGTAAGGGCGGTCAAAAGTTAGTTCTCCGTGAAATTCATCTGCAAACTTGTAACCTGGTCCGCCGGTTCCTTGACCAAGTGGATCTCCACCTTGAATCATAAAGCCATCGATAACGCGGTGAAAAACTGTGCCGTCATACAAATTTGCATTTGATTTTTCGCCAGTGCGTGGATCTACCCATTCACGAGCACCTGTTGCGAGTTCAACAAAGTTTGCAACTGTCTTTGGTGCATGGTTTGGGAAAAGTTCAATAACAATGTCGCCCATTGAAGTGTGAAGAGTTGCAGTATTTGTTGACATGATGAACCGCTTTCTATTTATTGTGCTCTCTTTGCCGTCGACGTACTTGTGGAGACCAGGGGAATCGAACCCCTAACCCCTGCCTTGCAAAGGCAGTGCTCTACCAATTGAGCTAGGTCCCCGTGTTGAGCGGGGTGGGCCTAGATGGACTCGAACCATCGACCTCTTCCTTATCAGGGAAGCGCTCTAACCAGGCTGAGCTATAGGCCCGCAATTGCGTTAGACGCAATCACAGAAGCGCAAGGTTACCTTGAACT
>CAMDHH010000018.1 GCA_945898065.1 Bifidobacterium breve | reverse complement strand
AGCACTAGTGGCAGCAGTCGAAGAGGCAACGGCAGAGGTTGATTTCTAATTAGCCTTGAATTTGTAAAGGTTGATCGCGACGCGGACCCTTACTCTATTGCTCACACAATTGCGCTCAATGCGTTAGTTGCAAGGGCAAAGAGTAAGGGTGAGCTCGCGGCTCACCTTAAAAAACGTGGCATCGAAGATGATGTGGCCTCTGCAGTTATTTTTCGTCTGCAAGAGTCAGGGTTAATCAATGATGAAGAGTTTGCAGTTGCATGGACTCAGTCACGCCATAATTCCAAAAAACTCTCTAAGCGAATCATTGCGGGGGAGTTACGTGGAAAAGGTGTCGATCAAGAAAGTATTGATGCAGCCCTCGATGGCATCGATGAAGAGAGTGAATACCGCACCGCATTTGGACTGGCGATGCGCAAATATTCCACAATGTCACGCCTTGAACCAGAGGTGCAGGTGCGCAGAATTCAATCCTTGCTACAACGTAAAGGATTTAGTTTCTCTGTTATTGGACGGGTATTACAAGAGTTGGGTATTGAAGTAGCGCGTTACTAGCTCTTTGCTAAATGCTCTGTTAGGCGGGCAGCAGTTGCAACTACGGCTGCTGAGTGAATGCGGCCTGGTTGGCGCCCTAAGCGCTCTATAGGACCGCTAATGCTCACTGCTGCGATAACTTTTCCATTGGGTCCGCGCACAGGCGCTGAAACAGATGCAACTCCTGCCTCGCGCTCTCCAACAGATTGGGCCCAGCCGCGGCGACGATCTGCAGATAATTGCACAGCAGTAAATCGCGCATTAGTTAGTCCGCGATGAATTTTTTCTGAGTCTTCCCATGCAAGTAAAATTTGAGCAGCAGAACCTGCTTGCATTGTTAGCGCCGAACCAACAGGAACAGAATCGCGAAGTCCAGATAAGCGCTCGGCTACTGCAACACAAATACGCAAATCCCCTTGGCGTCTATATAACTGCGCACTCTCACCTGTTGCATCGCGAAGTGCAGATAAAACTGGACCGGCCGCTGCAATGAGTCGATCCTCACCTGCTGCTGCGCCAAGTTCACTTGGGCGGGGCCCTAATACAAAGCGACCAGTGAGGTCGCGGGTAACGAGTCGATGAAATTCCAAAGCAACTGCAAGGCGGTGCGCTGTTGGGCGCGCTATCCCTGTGGCTGCCACTAGTTCGGCAAGTGAGTGTGGCCCTGATTCCAAAGTGGTCAGAATAGATACGGCTTTATCTAATACGCCAACTCCGCTATTCTTCTTGCTCATAGCGTAAGATTAGCATCTCATAAGATGGGATGCAAAATTAGAGGAGTTGTAGTCGATGGGTAAAACATTAGCCGAGAAGATTTGGGGCGAACATATTGTTCGCTCTGCGCCCGGTGAACCAGATCTTATTTATATCGACTTGCACCTCATCCATGAAGTAACAAGCCCACAAGCATTCGATGGTCTTCGCTTAGCAGGTCGCAAGGTTCGCCGCACAGATCTAACAATTGCGACAGAAGATCACAACACCCCAACACTCAATATTGATAAGCCAATCGCTGATCCTGTTTCAAAGTTACAAGTAGATACATTGCGCGCCAACTGCGCCGAATTTGGAGTTCGTATTCACTCATTAGGCGATGCTGAGCAGGGAATTGTCCACGTTGTTGGACCTCAGCTAGGCCTTACACAACCAGGTATGACAATTGTTTGCGGAGATTCACACACTTCAACACATGGCGCATTTGGAGCCCTTGCATTCGGTATTGGAACAAGTGAAGTCGAGCATGTTCTTGCGACGCAGACACTGCCACTAGCGCGTCCAAAGACAATGGCTATCAATGTTGAAGGAAAACTCAAAGCAGGAGTAACTGCTAAAGATATTATTTTGGCAATCATTGCAAAAATTGGTACCGGCGGTGGACAGGGCTACGTCATTGAATATCGCGGTAGTGCAATTCGCGAACTTTCAATGGAAGGCCGCATGACAGTATGCAATATGTCTATTGAGGCAGGTGCACGTGCTGGTGTCATCGCACCAGATGAGAAGACATTCGCATATATCAAGGGCAAGCCACATGCACCCGAGGAATTCGATGCAGCGCTTGCATATTGGAAAACACTATTTACCGATGCAGATGCAAAATTTGATGTTGAAGTAAATCTTGATGCCGATTCACTAGAGCCATTTGTTACATGGGGAACTAATCCAGGACAGGGTTTGCCACTCAATGCCAACGTTCCAAACCCAGCAGATATTTCAGATCCTGAGGCGCGCGGAGCTGCAGAGCGCGCTCTTGTCTACATGGGGCTTGAAGCTGGCACACCACTGAAAAAGATAGCCATTGACACTGTTTTCTTGGGCTCATGTACTAATGGTCGAATTGAAGATTTACGCGCAGCAGCAGATGTACTCAAGGGAAAGAAGATTTCTTCAACACTTCGCATGTTAGTTGTGCCTGGCTCTGCGCGAGTTCGTTTGCAAGCAGAGCAAGAAGGCTTAGATAAAGTATTTCTCGATGCAGGTGCTGAATGGCGAAATGCTGGATGTTCTATGTGTCTTGGCATGAATCCAGATCAGCTCGCAGTTGGCGAGCGATCAGCCTCAACTAGTAATAGAAACTTTGAAGGACGCCAAGGTAAGGGCGGCCGCACGCACTTAGTGAGTCCACTCGTAGCAGCTGCAACCGCACTTCGCGGAACGCTTTCATCCCCGGCAGATTTGTAGGAGGCGCAGCAATGGAAAAATTTATAAAGCACACAGGCTCTGGAGTTCCACTACGTCGCAGCAATGTTGATACCGACCAAATTATCCCTGCCGTATATTTGAAGCGAGTTACACGTAGTGGTTTCGAAGATGGACTATTTAGCGCATGGCGCAACGATCCTGAATTTGTTCTCAATCAAGAGGCGTACAAGAAGGGCACAGTATTAGTTGCCGGCGTTGACTTTGGTACTGGCTCATCTCGCGAACATGCAGTGTGGGCGCTTCAGAACTATGGCTTCAAAGCAGTCATCTCTAGCCGCTTTGCCGATATCTTCCGTGGAAATTCGCTCAAGGGTGGCCTACTCACCGTGATCATTGATCAAAGCGATGTTGAAAATATATGGGCTGCCATTGAGGCAGATCCAACAACACAGATCACAGTAGATCTCGATACTCGCAGCGTTTCGTATAACTCAACAGTGTTGCCATTTGAAATCGATGACTACACCCGTTGGCGTCTGATGGAAGGATTAGACGATATAGGGCTAACCCTCAAAGAGACTGATTCCATTGACATTTTTGAAGGTAATCGCTCTTCGTATAAACCAAAAACACTTCCGATAAAGAAGTAGAGTTAAAAAACAAGCGTGAAATAGCGCTTTTGCACTAGGGTGAGAAAAAATTTTCGCACTTCTGAATAACTCTCAACTTCTAATTGAGAGTTATTCACGCGTAAAAAGTGCATTTTTTCAATAATAATTTTTTGCGACACGCACTCACACATTCGCGCATCACCCCATGTATGCGCGTAAGTTTTACATTGCGTTAGGCGAGCGCCTAACATTTACGCGTAATAAGGGGATTTCAATGAATAAGGCCCAATTCATTGCGGCGTTGGCACCACACTTCAACGACAGCAAGAAGGAAGCAGCTCACGCTGTAGATATTGTTTTTGACACAATCGTACGCTCACTCGCTAAGGGTGAAGATGTAATGATTAATGATTTCGGTAAGTTCAAGAAGGTTGATCGCAAAGCACGCATGGGACGTAACCCATTCACAGGCGAGACAATCAAGATCAAGGCTTCAAAGAAGGCACGCTTCCTTCCTGCAAAGGGATTGAAAGATGTTGTATCTGGCGAGCGCAAGCTTGGACCAGCTCCAAAGCCAGAACCAAAGGTTGTCAAGGCAGTTGCAAAGCCAGCAGCGAAGAAGGCTGCTAAGAAGGCTCCTGCAAAGAAGAAGGCAGCCAAGAGAGCTCCTGCAAAGAAGAAGGTTGCGGCAAAGAAGAAGCCAGCAGCTAAGAGAGTTGTAAAGAAGGCTAAGAAGAAGTAATTCTTTTTCCTTTTGAATAAAAGGGAGTGAGACCAGTAATTCGGTCTCACTCCCTTTTTCATTTATTTCACAGTGATTGCGTAAGATTGAGTCTATGGCCGGTTATCAGATCTCATATGAGCCACCAAAAGGTAAGCCCCTTGGCGTAAATCCAACTTTTAGAATTGGCGCCTTCGTCGTAATTCCGATTTTGCGTGCGATTACACAACGCGATTGGCAAGGCGCTCACAACATTCCCAAAAGCGGCCCTGTCATTGTTTGCAGTAATCACCTTTCCTATCTAGATGTCTTGATGCTCACGCATTACTTATATAAAAACGGTCGTGCGCCTCGCTACTTAGGAAAATCTGGAATTTTCAAAGTTCCAGTACTTGGCAAGATTCTTTTGGCTGCCGGACAAGTACCCGTTGAACGTGAAAGTAAGGCTGCAGGTGAAGCACTTGTGCACGCTGTTGAATTACTCAAAGCGGGCCACTTGATTGGCGTATATCCAGAAGGAACTCTGACTCGCGATCTTGATCATTGGCCGATGATTGCAAAGACTGGACTTGCAAGACTTGCCATTGTTTCTAAAGCGCCAGTGATTCCTATTGCGCAATGGGGATCGCAGATAGTTATGCCAACTTATGGTAAAAAAATAAAACTCTTTCCTCGCACGAAAATAATGATGCAAGCTGGCCCGCCACTTGATTTCTCGAAATGGTATGGAAAAGAGGACGATCCTCAGGCGCTGGCCGAGGCAACGGCATATGCAATGCGAGCAATCACAGATCTACTTGAGCCTATGCGCGGTGAAAAACGCCCAGTTGAGATTTTTGACCCTCATAATTCAATGCTGCCGCGTACCGGCAACTTCAAGAAGAAGAGATAATTAGCACCTATGCAAAAAGTTACTGTTCTAGGAGCTGGCGCTTGGGGTTCCACCATGGCGCAGGTTTCCTGTGATGCTGGAAATGAAGTCCTTGTCTGGGGACGCAATAGCGATGTTGTCAATGAAATAAATAGCTCACACACAAATTCTAAATATCTTGATGCAAATGTAATGCCATCACAAGTTCGTGCAACAACGGATATAAACGAAGCACTTGCATTTTCTAATTATTTGATTTTGGCGATTCCAGCACAGACGCTTCGCGATAAATTGATTGAGTGGAAACCGCTTTTCAAGAGCGAGTACACAATAGTGAGCACTCTCAAAGGAATCGAGACGAGCACACTATTGCGCATGACTGAAGTTATTGAAGAGGTAACAGGTTCCAAGCGAATTGCACTGATTACTGGTCCCAATCTTGCTAATGAACTTATTCTGCGCCAGCCTGCGGGAGCTGTCGTTGCTGCACATTCGCAGGCACTCGCCGAAGAAGTTCGCACTCTTTTTAGAAATCCTTATTACCGTGTTTATACATCAGTAGATGTTTTGGGCTGCGAATTAGCGGGTGCCATCAAAAGCGTAATCGCACTCGCTGTTGGAATATCTATCGGTATGGAATTTGGTGAAAATACCCAAGCAATGCTTATTACTCGCGGACTCAATGAAGTTGCACGCTTATGCGCAGCGCATGGCGCCGATCCACTCAGCGCTGCAGGACTAGCTGGAATGGGTGACCTTGTTGCAAGTTGCGGCTCGGCCTTGTCGCGAAACCGCACATTCGGTGAAGTATTAGGACGTAGTGGTTCGATGGATTATGCGCGTGAACATGTTGCAAAAACAGTGGAGGGCGTAGCCTCATCTAATGCAATTCTTGAAATCGCTCACCGTGTTGGAGTTGAAGTGCCTGTAATCGAAGCAGTCGCTGACATAGTCGCGGGCAACCTGACACCAGTTGCAGCCCTTGAGCGCTTGATGTCTATTACTACTGCATCAGAGAATTTCATCAAATGAGCAAAACACGAGTAGCAATTATTTGTGGCGGACGTAGCAGTGAACATGAAATTTCATGTATCTCTGCGGGTGGAATATTGGCAGGCATTGACCGCACAAAGTACGAACCAATATTGATAGGTATTACACAACAAGGTGACTGGGTGCTTCTTCCCAATGATTACGCTCTATCAATTTCTAATGGAGCGCTTCCTCATGTTGACCCAAGTGCGCCAGCAGTAGTTGCAGATATTGCAGGACTCAGTAGCCAAGGCAAGAATTTAGATATCGACATTATTTTCCCAGTTCTTCATGGACCTTATGGTGAAGATGGAACTATCCAAGGTTTTTGCGAGATGGCAGATATTGCCTACGTAGGCAGTGGTGTCCTTGCTTCCTCTGTTGCAATGGATAAATCATTTGCGAAGCCAATATTCGCTGCCGCTGGAATCAAAGTTGCTGAAGGATTTGTAGTCACGAAAGAAGAGTGGGCTAAAGATAAGAGTGCATGCGCAAAGAGAATTGCAACTCTTGGCTATCCATTATTTGTAAAGCCAGCACGCGGTGGATCAAGTCGTGGCACACATAAAGTGCATAACGCTGATGAACTCGAGAAAGCAATCACCGATACACATTCCTTCGATCGTAAAGCTATTATTGAAAATGCCGTTGTTGGGAAAGAGATTGAATGCGCAGTTCTGGAATTCGATGGAGCTGTACAGGCATCCGTTGTTGGGGAGATCAAGATTAGTGATTCTTTTGAATTCTATGATTTTGAGGCAAAGTATTTAGATGGTGCTACATCTATTGAATTACCAGCCCCGATTCCAGCACAAGCATCTAAGGAAATACAAGAAAAGGCGATCAAAGCATTTGTCGCACTCGGATGCGCCGGTCTTGCTCGCGTTGATTTCTTTTACACTGCTAATGGAGAAATTATCATCAATGAGCTCAACACAATGCCGGGCTTCACGCCGACTTCAGTATTTCCAAAAATGTGGGCTGCAACGGGAAAAAATTACACAGAGATAATTAGTGCTTTACTGACAAGCGCACTGACACGAACAAACGGTGTCTTGGGTAATTAGTAAGTAACTGGGCAGGTAAGTGTGCGTGTAATTCCTGCAACTGCTTGTACTTTAGAGAGAATCACTCGACCAAACTCTTCCATGCTTGGCGCCTCAGCGCGCATGATCACGTCGTAAGGACCAGTTACGCCTTCAGCCAAAGTGACACCCGCGATAGCTGAAACGGATTTAGCAACACCTGATGCTTTGCCAACTTCAGTTTGAATCAAGATGTAAGCCTGTACTGACATGGTCTTCTCCTTCTGATGTGTACGCCTGAGGTTACAACCATTTATGCAAATTCTCTAGTGCGATTAGGCTAAGGCTATGAACTTCGATGAAGCGCAAGTGATCGCCGCCGTCGCAGCCATTTTTAAAACTACCAATAAGGCTGTACTCGTTGGTATTGGTGACGATGGCGCTGTTGTCGAGACAAGTAAGAAAAGTGTTGTGACAACGGATATGGCTATCGAAGGTACGCACTTCAATACCGAATGGAGTGGAGCATTTGAAATTGGTCGAAAAATAACGGCTGCAAATTGCGCTGATATTTTTGCCATGGGTGGTACACCACAATATTTAGTAGTTGCTCTTGCACTTACTGGCGACGAGAGTATGGAATGGATTGAAGAGCTAGCGGGTGGAATCGCTCACGAAGCAAAGAGTGTAGGCGCCGTAGCCGTTGGTGGAGATTTAGCGCGTGGGCAGACAAAAGTTATTTCAATGAGTGCTTTCGGAAGCGTGAAGGAGCCAATTCTTCGTAGCGGCGCTAAGCCTGGTGATCGTATTTATTGTTCATCGCTTCCTGGGTGGTCTGCTGCAGGATATTTACTCCTCAATAGTGCAAGCACATTAGAAAGTGATGCATCGCAATACGCGCGAGATGAGTTCTGCGCACCCACACTTGATTACGGCGTTGCACAGGATTGGATTCATGCAAAGGCAAATTCGATGTGCGATGTCAGCGATGCACTCATCATTCAAGCCCAACAAATGAGTAATGATTCATCTGTAAAATTCACCTTCGATAAAGATAAGTTCGCCAGCCATCCCGAATTCAATCAAATGGCCGAACTAGCAGATGCCCTTGATGGCGACCCCTGGCAATGGATTTTTAGCGGGGGAGAAGATCATGTATTTCTGGCAACTGGAAAAGATCTAGATGGATTTGTTGTTGGCCGTGTTGAAGCAGGCTCAGGTGTAGAAGGTCTAGAAATGAAAAAAGCGCCAGATACCTGGCGCCATTTCAATTGAAAAAAATTAGCGAGTAACTTTTCCTGCCTTGAGGCATGAAGTACAAACATTTTGACGCTTTGTTCCGCCACCGACAAGAGTGCGTACGCGCTGAATATTTGGATTCCAGCGACGACGAGTCTTTACCTGAGAGTGTGAAACGTTATTGCCAAAGCTGGGCCCTTTGCCACAGATATCGCATGTTGATGCCACAGCCGTACTCCTTTTATTTATTTGCCAGATTTATCGCTAGCGTGAATCTACTAAGGCGCAAGATTAGCGTGCGCCTACCCTCGATGGCTAATCGTAGGCGTGGGCGAAGCGCTATTGCGCTCATGAGCGCCCTTTGTGAGGCAGAATCATAGACATGGCCGATCTCGAAACGCGACTCACCAATGTGGTCGGAGATCGCACCGCGAAAGTCCTTTCGACAACTTTTGATATGAAAGAGGTTGGTGATTTATTACGCCATTACCCACGTCGCTATGTTGTTCGAGGTGAACTCACCGATATTTCTACTTTGCAAGAGGGCGATGAAGTAACAATCTTGGCCCAAGTTCACAGCGCCTCTAATCGCAGATTGCAGGGACGCAAGGGGAGCATTTTTGAAGTAATCGTCACTGATGGAAGCGCAAAACTCTCACTCACCTTCTTCAATCAAGCGTGGAGAGAGAAGGAATTACGAGTTGGCAGACAGGGACTCTTTGCAGGCAAGGTCGGCCTTTTCAATGGAAAGCGCCAACTCGCACACCCTGATTACGAAATGATTCCCGATGGCAGCGATGTAGATAGTGCAGTGGAGGATTTCGCAGGAAAGTACTTACCTGTTTATCCCGCATCATCGAAATTGCCATCATGGAAGATCGCGCAATGTATGGAATTAGTTATCGATTCACTCGATGAACTCCAAGATTTCTTGCCAGAAAAAATCAGAGCAAAGCATTCGTATCCCACCTTGCAGCAGGCCCTGATTCAACTTCATAAACCAATGGATTTAGATAGTGCTGAACTATCGCGGGAGCGATTGACATTTGATGAAGCATTTTTACTACAACTGTTGCTAGTGCTTCGACGCAACGAATTACGAAAACTTCATACACAATCGCGTGCACCTAAGCCAGGTGGGATTCTAGATGCCTTTGACGCCTCCCTTCCTTTCCAACTCACTGGTGGTCAGATAGAAGTGTGCAAAGAAATTGAGAGCGATTTAGCACAGTCACATCCAATGCATCGCTTACTTCAAGGTGAAGTTGGTTCCGGTAAAACTATCGTTGCTCTTCGTGCGATGTTATCTGTAATAGATAGTGGCGGACAGGCAGCACTTCTTGCTCCGACAGAAGTATTGGCAGCCCAACACGTAAGAACTTTTGAGAAATTACTTGGAACATTAGGACACGGTGGAATGCTTGGAGCACCAGAACGCGCCACACAAGTTACTTTGATTACAGGATCTCAAAGCGCAGCAGCCCGAAAAGAGGCTCTTGCACTGGCAGCATCAGGGGAGGCTGGAATAGTTATAGGTACGCACGCACTCCTTGGTGAAAAAGTTGAGTTCAAAGATTTAGGTCTCATAGTTGTTGATGAACAACATAGATTCGGTGTAGAACAAAGAGATGCGCTAAAGGAAAAAGCAGAGAAACCTCCACATTTACTTGTCATGACTGCAACACCAATTCCACGAACTGTTGCAATGACAGTCTTTGGAGATTTAGATGTCTCAACACTTCGTGAGTTACCACTTGGACGACAACCAATTACAACTCACGTAGTACCAGTATTGGAAAAACCAGCATTTGTTGAACGTGCATGGAGTCGCATCAAAGAAGAAGTAGCGATGGGCCATCAGGCATACATCGTCGCACCACGCATTAGTGCAACCTCTAATGAAGATGCCGATATGGATTTCCTCTTCGGCGAAACTACAAGTGATTTAGCATCCGTTGAAGAACTTGCCCCGAAACTACACGGCGGACCCTTGGCAGGGCTGCGAGTTGCCATGCTGCATGGGCGAATGAGCGCAGATGATAAAGATTCAACAATGAAAGCATTTGCAGCCGGTGAGATAGATGTACTTGTTTCAACAACAGTTATTGAAGTTGGTGTTGACGTTGCTAATGCAACAGTGATGGTCATTATGGATGCCGACCGTTTCGGCGTCTCGCAACTTCATCAATTGCGCGGACGAGTAGGACGTGGAACTTCACCTGGCTTATGTTTACTTGTTAGCAGTGCGCCAATTGAATCACCAGCAAGAATGCGTCTTGAGGCCGTTGCATCAACTCTCGATGGCTTTGAACTCTCACGTATTGATTTGGATCAAAGGCGCGAAGGCGATGTATTAGGAAGTAACCAATCAGGTACACGATCACATTTGCGACTCTTGAGAGTATTGCGCGACGAAGATCTCATTGAGATCGCACGCAATGATGCAACAGAGCTGGTGGATAGCAATAATGATTTGAGCGCCTATCCTTTGCTGCAAGCCGAACTAAAAGTTCTGCAAGCCGATGAAGCAGTCGATTATCTAGATAAGGGTTAGTACTCATGAGAATTATTGCTGGTGTTGCAAAAGGGCGAACGCTTTCGACTGTCTCAGGTGCAACGAGGCCAACCTCCGATCGAGCACGTGAGGGTTTGTTCTCTTCTCTCACCTCAGAGTTTGGAGATTTTTTAGGACTTCATGTCCTCGATCTCTTTGCGGGATCGGGCGCTGTTGGGCTTGAAGCACTTTCACGTGGAGCAACTCTTGTTCACGGCGTTGAAAAAGAGAGTGATGCAATAAAAACTATTACAACAAATAGTGAAATAGTTGCTAAGGCGGGGCCAACTGGAAAGTTCCATCTCTACTCGATCTCAGTTCAAAGATTTGTTAGCGACCCAGCTCACGATCAATATCATCTGGTTTACATTGATCCACCATATGATTTTCCAAGTTCGCAATTAGAAGAGATATTACGATTGCTTGCACAAGGAAATTTTCTAAAAAGTGATGCATTCATTGCAGTAGAGCGCAGAGCAAAAGGTGGTCAATTCACTTGGCCAGAGTCGTATCAGCCAGTGCGTGAACGAAATTATGGACAGGCCACCATTTACTACGCTAATGCGGCCCCCATCACGCCTGAGAATGGATAACACGGGCATCTCTTGCTAGCGTTTCACCCATGAAGCGCGCGGTATGTCCAGGATCTTTTGATCCAATCACTTATGGCCATCTCGACATCATTGAACGTGCAAGCGCCCACTTTGATCAAGTCGTTGTTGCGGTGTTGGAAAATCGCACAAAGGCAAGCCTTTTCACTGTTGCAGAGCGCATTGAAATGATTCGCGAAACTACCTCAAAATTCTCAAATGTGATCGTGGATTCTTGGAGTGGGCTTCTAGTTGATTATTGCAAAACTAATTCAGTACAGGCAATCGTCAAGGGCCTTCGAGCCGTGACTGACTTTGATTACGAACTCCAAATGGCACAAGTAAATTTGCAATCAGGTATTGAAACCATGTTTATGGCGACGGCACCCGCGCATTCATTCTTATCTTCATCCCTTGTCAAAGAGCTGGCCCACTATGGCGGAGATGTCTCTTCGATGGTTCCAATAAATGTCAATACAGCACTCAAAGCACAAGTAGCAAGGAAATAACTATGGACTCAGTAGAGAAACTAACTTCTGCAATAACAATGGTGGAAGAGGCACGCGGTGTTCCACTTTCAGCATCATGCGTTGTTCACCGCGGTGAGATGCTTGAAATACTCGATGGAGCGCGCGCTTCGCTACCTACTGATTTAGAAGATGCTGAAGCAATTATTTCTTCTCGCGATTCGATTATTGAAGATGGCAGAGTTAGCGCAGACTCACTCGTTGCAAATGCCCGCGAAGAAGTTGCACGAATGGTTGAGCAAACATCAATCGTTCAGGCAGCACGCGATGAGGCAAAAAAGATTCTCGACGATGCTCGCGTCATTGCTGAAGAAGAGCGCATTCAAGTCGAGGAATATATTGATGGTCGCCTCGCTACACTTGAAGTAATCCTCAATAAGACTATGGATGCTGTTGCGCGAGGACGAGATCGCCTCGCTGGCGCTAATGATAAAGATGTACTTTCACAATTAGCTGACGAAAACTAATTCTTCGCTCATGCCTCGTCCATCCGAGATATATAAGTTTAACACCTATGAACTTCCGCGCCGTGCGGGGGAGATGAAAGAGTATGAACTTGATTTAGTTCTCCAAGAACCTGTTGGAATCCCACTTATTTCGGTGCCCATTGCTGCCACCATTGAGGTCGATATGCGCCTTGAATCTGTTACAGAGGGCGTACTTGTGAGCGCGCAAATATTTGCAACTGCAATTGGTGAATGTACGCGATGTTTAGATCCCATCGAGCTCGATATTGATCGCGCAATTCAAGAGTTATATCGCTACGCACCAACGAATGAGAAAGGTGGACGTCGCAATAAGGGTGGCAAGAAATTAGATTCTGATCTCGATGATTTAGATAATGATGATGAGTTAGAGATGGAGGGTGATTACATCGATTTGGAGACACCAATTCGCGATGCAATTGTTCTAGATCTTCCTATCAATCCATTGTGTCGCGATGATTGCCCTGGCCTATGTCCTGAATGTGGTGGCAAGTGGGCAGAACTTGAGGCCGATCATCGCCATGAGGTCATTGATGCGCGCTGGAAGGGTTTAGCTGGATTGACGCTAGATCCAGAGCCTACGACGGCTGAGGATTTCAAGATTTAGCCCTTTTGAGGGATACTTACCGCCTGCAGCCATCGCTGCGAATTGAAAGACGAGGTTAGAAAAGTGCCAGTACCAAAGCGAAAAATGTCGCGTTCAAAGACGCGCTCACGTCGAAGCCAGTGGAAAACAACTGCTGCAGCCCTTGCTGCTTGCCCACAATGCCAGCAACCAAAATTGCAACACACAGCATGCCCAACCTGCGGTACATATAACCGTCGCCAGGTACTAGAGGTCTGATCTGAGTTCGGTGCTAACACAGCGTCTTGGGATTGAAATTGATCCTGCATTGCTCGAGTTGGCATTTACGCATCGTTCATATGCTTATGAAACTGGTGCAACAGAGACCAATGAACGTCTGGAGTTTTTAGGCGATTCCGTATTGGGTCTCATTGTTACTGAAGAGCTCTATCTTCGTTACCCAGATTTAGATGAGAGTCGTTTATCTCCACTGCGTTCTGGAATTGTAAACATGCGCGCCCTTGCAGATATTGCACGCGAATTAGAACTTGGTAAATATATTCGACTTGGTAAGGGCGAAGAAGTAACTGGTGGTCGTGATAAAAATTCCTTATTAGCCGATGCTCTAGAAGCACTTATTGGCGCTATTTATTTGCACTCTGGTTTCGAAAAATGCACACAGGTAGTTCGCCTACTTATTCGCTCAACTATGGAGAGTGCATTAGCGCGCGGTGCGGGACTCGATGGCAAGACAGCGCTTCAAGAATTAGCTGCTTCACTTGGTCGCGGAGTTCCTGAATATGTTGTTAGTGAAGATGGTCCTGATCACGATAAGAATTTCATGGCTGTGGCAATGCTCGCAGGCGTTGCACTCAGCGAAGGCGGCGGAAAAAGTAAGCGTGAAGCAGAACAAGTTGCTGCGCGTAATGCATACGAACGTTTAAAAGCAGAGAGTGAAGTAGAACTCGAGGGTTAAGGCGTACGCGTTGAATAACAAAAGTGCACGCGTAAAGCGATAGGTTTACCGCGTGTATTTGAAGAGTATGACGCTCAAGGGCTTTAAGTCCTTTGCCTCTGCCACAACCTTGCGCCTCGAACCCGGCATTACCTGCGTCGTTGGTCCTAATGGTTCAGGTAAGAGCAACGTTGTAGACGCGCTCACATGGGTTATGGGTGAGCAAGGCGCGAAATCTCTTCGTGGCGGAAAGATGGAAGATGTAATTTTCGCTGGAACCTCAGGTCGCGCACCACTGGGTCGTGCAGAAGTATCAGTAACAATTGATAACACCGATGGATCACTTCCCATTGATTACACCGAAGTGACTATCTCTCGAATTCTTTTCCGCAATGGTCAAAGTGAATATCAAATAAATGGTGAAGCAACCCGTCTTTTAGATATTCAAGAACTCCTCAGCGATTCCGGTATCGGCCGCGAAATGCATGTCATCGTTGGGCAAGGTCAACTCGATGCAATTTTGATGGCAACCCCTGAAGAGCGACGTGGATTTATTGAAGAAGCAGCGGGTGTGCTCAAGCACCGCAAACGCAAAGAAAAGGCACTTCGCAAACTCGATTCAATGCAGACAAATTTAGCGCGTGTTCAAGATTTAACTGTTGAACTTCGTCGCCAACTTCGACCACTGGGTAAGCAGGCAGAAGTTGCCAAGAAGGCTGCAACGATTCAAGCAGACTTGCGAGATGCAAAACTTCGACTCCTTGCCGATGATTACATCTCACTATCGAGAACACTCGATGCCGAAGTTGCCGATGAGACAGCGCTGCGTGAGCGACGCTCAATCGTAGATGGCGAACTCGACTCAGTGCGCGCACGCGAAGAAGCACTCGATCTTCAGAGTGCACACGAAGGTCCACTTCTTGTTGCAGCACAAGAGAATTTTTACAACTTGAACTCACTGCGCGAAAAATTCCGTGGAACTCAGAGTTTGGCGCAAGAGCGTTCACGATTTTTAGCTGAAGAGGCAGAAGAAGCACGTAGTGCAGGTCGCGATCCTGAAGCGATGGATCTTGAGGCACAGGCTTTGCGTAAAGAAGAAAATGCATTGCGAGCGAGCGTTCTTGATGCACAAAATGCTTTGCAGAAAGCAACACAAGAACTTGCAACTTCTGAGGCTGCACTCAAAATTGATGAAGACACAATTGCTGCAGCAATGCGTGCCATCGCCGATGCTCGCGAAGGCACAGCGCGCCAAGAAGGCCACATCAAATCATTGGCAGCACGACTTGAAGCGATTGCTGAAGAAATTGCTCGCCTAACAAGAGCTCGCGATGATGCACAAGAGCGAGTTGAAAGTGCGCGTCGCGAATACTCAACTTTTGAACTAGAGATTGCAAGTGCAGATTCAGGTGAAATCGGGCTAGATTCACAATTTGAAGGGGCAAAGAATGCGCTCGAATTTTCAAAAAAGAAGCTCGCCGACCTAGTTGAGGCAGAACGTGGCGCAGACCGTGAACGAAATTCAGTTGAATCAAAGCTAGAGGCACTTCAACTTACAACTGCTAATCGTGATGGTGCATCAGCGCTGATCCGCGATGCTCGCGGAGTGCAAATTATCGGAAGCATTGCATCCCTTATTGAAATTGATTCTGGTTGGGAGAGCGCAGCAGCTGCAGCACTTGGCCAATTAGCGGATGCAGTTGTTGTCCAAGATCTCAGCGCCGCAGTGACAGCGCTTCGCACTCTGCGCAGTGAAAATCTTGGTCAAGCAGATGTATTGGTGTATCAACCAGGACATGCACCATCTAATATTTCCGTTCCTTCATCGCTAACTCCAGTGAGTGCGCATATTCGCTCTAACCGAATTGGTGATCTTTTAGCATCATTGCTTAGCCATATTGTGGTTGCAGAAAGTGCGAGCGAAGCAGGCGATATTTTGCGCTCACATCCGACTCTCACCGTTGTCACTAAAGATGGAGATATCCTCTCTGCCTCTCGCGCGCGCGGTGGATCAAAATCTTCAGCATCACTCATTGAGATCAAGGCGTTGATTGAAGATCTTGGAAAGAAATTAGAGGTACTTGTTCATAATTGCGATCGACTTCGATTCGAAATTTCAACAGTTACGACAGAAGTCGGCGATAAGCAGAGCGCATTTGATATTGCTCTATCAATGCTCAATGAATCTGATGCACGCATTGCAGCCCTTACTGAACAACTTTCAGTCTCTGGTCAGCATATGAAATCTGCAATGGCAGAAGTTGAAAGATTGCAGGTATCCATTACCGAGGCATCTGCTGCAAAATCTCGTGATGAAAATGATTTAGCGATTGCACAAAAACAATTAGAACAACGCGGTGAAGTCAGCGAACCAGATCACTCACATACCGAAGATTTACGTAACAAGGTTTCGGATGCTCGAACCGTAGAAGTTGAAGCACGTCTGGCTGTGCGCACAATTGAAGAACGTGTTGATTCGGTCGGTGCGCGCGCCGCTGCACTTGAAGCATCAGCAAAGGCCGAACGTGAAGCATCAGAGCGTGCGCTTTCGCGTCGTGGTGCTCGCGCACGTGGCGCAGTTATTTCACAAGCAATTGCAGAGGCTGCATATGAAGCACTTATTCATATAGAGCGCTCAATTGCTAAGGCTGCAACAGAGCGTGCGCGACTTGAAGAATCACGAGTATCGCGAGAGGGCGAGACGTTGACTATCCGTACTCGTGGTCGCGAACTCACCGCAGAACTCGATCAACTCACATCTAGTGTTCACCGCGATGAAATTGCACGCGCTGAACAGCGTCTACGGATTGAAACTCTTGAAGCGAAGACTGTTGAAGAATTTGGAATTGATCTCACCTCACTTGTCAATGAATATGGCCCGGATAAGGATGTCCCAACTTTCTTTGAAACCGAGACAGGTGAAATTGTTGCAACTGAGATGGTTCCTTATCGCCGCGACCAACAAGAAAAGCGCCTCGCTGCAACCGAACGCTCACTTGCACTCCTTGGCAAAGTAAATCCTCTAGCCCTCGAAGAGTTCACAGCCCTTGAAGAGCGTTTGAAATTCCTTGCAGAGCAATTAGAGGATTTGAAAAATACAAAAAAAGATTTGCTCGATATTATTAGAGAAGTTGATGATCGTGTTCAACAGATTTTCATGGATGCTTATACAGAGACCGCTAAGCACTTCGAAGATATCTTTGCTCGACTATTTCCTGGTGGAGATGGTCGCTTGATTTTGACTGATCCAGATAATCCACTTATTTCAGGTGTCGATGTTGAAGCGCGACCTCCAGGAAAGAGAATCAAGCGACTCTCACTACTCTCTGGTGGAGAAAAATCACTCACAGCCGTTGCCATGCTTGTTGCAATCTTTAAGGCGCGCCCAAGTCCCTTCTACGTACTTGATGAAGTTGAAGCAGCCCTTGATGATGTCAACCTTGGTCGCCTGCTAGTTATTTTTGAAGAGCTTCGTGCAAGTTCTCAATTAATCAT
The DNA here is from genome assembly GCA_945898065.1 of Bifidobacterium breve. Taxonomy (GTDB): domain Bacteria; phylum Actinomycetota; class Actinomycetes; order Nanopelagicales; family Nanopelagicaceae; genus Planktophila. The sequence continues at coordinate 6,727 of CAMDHH010000018.1, read as the reverse complement.
CATTACTCACCAAAAGCGCACAATGGAAATTGCTGATGCGCTCTACGGTGTCACGATGCGCGGCGATGGCGTTACTGAAGTTATTTCGCAACGTCTGCGTGAATCTGATGCAAGCTAAGTTCAATGGGAATCTTCTCTGAATTCCTTAGCAAGATAAAGGGTGCCACATCTCTCTCCAATAGTGATTGGGAAGAGTTATATAGTGAACTTCTGGCATCTGATATTGGTCCCACTCTTTCTCGCCAACTCATTGATGAAGCAAAGAAGAGCAAAAGTGATAACCCTGAAGAGGATTTACATCAAATTCTTCTTTCACATTTATCTACGCAATCTCGCGAAATAAGTCATGCGCAAAGCGGCCCAACAACAATCCTTGTTGTTGGTGTCAATGGGACTGGGAAGACAACTTCAGTTGCAAAACTCGCAGCGTATTTACAGGGACAAAAAAGTAAAGTCATTCTTGCTGCAGCTGACACATTTCGCGCCGCAGCAGTTGATCAACTTCGAACATGGGGAGATCGCCTAGGTATTGAAGTAATTTCTGGCAAAGATAATGGCGATCCTGCATCTGTTGCATTTGATAGCGCCCAGGTTGCAATTGGCCAAGTGGCAGATTTTTTGATTGTTGATACTGCCGGCAGATTACATAATAAAAATGATTTGATGGCAGAACTTGGAAAAGTAAAAAGAGTTGTCGAAAAAGTATTACCTATAAATGAAGTGCTGCTAGTTATCGATGCAACAACTGGTCATAACGGGATAACGCAAGCGCGAATCTTTACCGAGAGCATCGGTGTCACTGGAATTATTCTCACCAAACTCGATGGAAGTGCTCGTGGCGGCGTTGCCTTAGCAATTGAGGCCGAACTGGGCATTCCCATCAAATGGGTCGGAACAGGGGAGTCTGAGGGCGATTTCGCCCCCTTCGATCGCGAGAGTTACCTTCGCGGTTTAACACAGATGTAACACAACACGCCATTTTCTGTAACGCAGGTGGTGCATCTTTGGGCCATCTCAAAGGCGAGACTCTGGCGCATATCTGGCGCACCTTTATGTTAGGAAAATAAATGGAAGAGATTGTTCTCAATTCTGGCGACACAGCCTGGATGTTGGCAAGTACCGCTCTCGTTCTTCTCATGACACCTGGTTTAGCTTTCTTCTACGGTGGAATGGTTCGAACAAAGAGTGCCCTCAATATGATGATGATGTCGATGATTACTATCGGCATCGTAAGTGTTCTATGGGTTATGTATGGTTTTGAAATAGCATTTGGTCACACAGCAGATTCACCTTGGTATGGAGGTTTTTCATTCTCCGGACTAGGTGGACAGGTAAATGAACTGACAAATAATGGTGGAATTTATCCAATTCCATTGTTGGTATTTGCTGCATTCCAATTGATGTTTGCAATTATTACTCCAGCACTTATCTCGGGTGCTATTGCAGATCGTACAAAGTTCACTGCGTGGGCAGTCTTTGTTGCAATCTGGTCAACCATTGTTTATTTCCCAGTTGCACACTGGGTATTCGCATTTGGAAATAAAGTCGGCGACACTGTTACGGGAACTGGTTTCCTTGCAGGTAAAGGTCTTGAAGATTTTGCGGGAGGAACAGCTGTACATATCAATGCAGGAGCAGCTGGTTTAGCACTTGCAATTGTTCTTGGAAAGCGCGTTGGATGGCGTAAAGAGTCAATGCGACCTCACTCACTCCCACTCGTGCTCCTCGGGGCTGCTCTCTTGTGGTTCGGATGGTTTGGCTTTAATGCCGGTTCATCACTTGCTGCAAACGGAATTGCTGGACTTGCATTTATAAACACTCAGGTTGCAACAGCAGGCGCACTTCTTGGATGGATCCTTGTCGAAAAAATTCGCAACGGTCACCCAACAACTCTTGGTGCAGCATCAGGAGCAATTTCAGGACTTGTTGCAATTACTCCAGCATGCGCATTTGTTGCCCCATGGGCAGCAGTTGTCATTGGATTTATCGCAGGAATTCTCTGCTCGCTAGCAGTGAGCCTGAAATACAAGTTCGGATTCGATGACTCACTCGATGTTGTCGGCGTTCACTTAGTGGGCGGAATATGGGGTTCTCTATCTGTTGGATTCTTCGGAAGCCAATTTGTCAACAGCGTTGGTATTGATGGACTTCTCTATGGTGGTGGCAGTGCGCTACTTGCAAAGCAAGCACTCGGTGTTGGCGTAGTTGCTGCTTATTCATTCATTGTCACACTAATTCTCGGATTCATTATCGAGAAGACCATTGGTTTCCGCGTCTCACGTGATGTAGAAATCGAAGGTATTGATCTGGGCGAACATGCCGAGACTGCATATGAAATGTCTAGCTCATCACGCGGAGGTGCTTTCTAATGAAACTCATTACAGCAATTCTCAAACCATTCAAACTCGATGATGTAAAAAGTGCTCTGCAAGAACATGGCGTCAACGGCATGACAGTTTCAGAGGCAAGTGGGTTCGGGCGACAAAGAGGGCACACAGAGGTTTACCGTGGCGCCGAATACACGGTAGATCTTGTACCCAAAGTACGACTGGAGGTGTTAGTCGATGACAGTGAAGCATCTTCTGTAGTAGATGTCATTGTTAAAGCTGCATCAACAGGATCAATTGGAGATGGAAAAGTATGGACTACTCCAGTTGATCAAGTTATTCGCGTTCGTACTGGTGAACGCGGAGTGGATGCAATTTAGGTTTCACCCCTAAAGTGCCACCATGGGAACACGTGAGCGGAGGAACCGATCGAACGAGAGCGATCGGTTCCTCGCTTCACTTTTTAACAAATCCCTCGCTGCCCTTCATCCAAAAGCAGCACATTCAGGAATCGCACTCGCTGCAGTAGGTGGTTATGGCAGAGCAGAACTCTCACCAGGTTCTGATTTAGATATTTTGATTTTGCATAATGACTCATTGAGCGAGAGTGAGTTGAATGAGTTTGCCAATGCGTTGCTTTATCCAATGTGGGATACAAAAAGTGTTGATCATTCAGTTCGCACAAGAACTCAAACAAGAGATGTAGCACATGATGATTTGAAAGTTGCACTAGGGCTTCTAGATATTCGCCTTGTCTGCGGAGATGCTGATCTTGTTGCAGCAGTCCAGTATGACTCAATCGATTCCTGGAGAAAAGAGTCACGTAAACGCTTGCCACAGTTACGCCTCTCCCTTGAAGAACGTCACGAACGGGCAGGGGAGTTAGCATATTTACTAGAGCCAGATTTGAAAGAGGCTCGTGGAGGTTTGCGCGATATCAACGCTCTTCGCGCAATAAAAATGAGTGGTGCAGTAGATATTGCATTAGAGCGCATTAGTTGGGCCGAATCCACACTTGCAAGCGTTCGAGAATCTTTACATGAAGTAACAAAAAAGAATCGTGATCGACTTCTTTTCCAGGAGCAAGATTTAGTTGCTCAACATTTGGAGTATGGCGATGCAGATTTATTGATGAGCGATGTTGCACGTGCAGCGCGCTCAGTTGATTATTTACTCAATTCAACATGGCACAGATTAGATTCCAAAGGTAAAGATGGACTCGGCAGAATTCTTCGAAAACCCCGCACCACACCACTGGGAGGTGGAATCAGCGTTACACATCAAGAAGTTGTAATCGATGAATTAGAAGATTTGAATGCAGATCCAGTTGTTGGACTTCGAGCCGCTGCAAAAGCAGCCCAACTTGGTTTGCCATTATCACTTGATACATGCGCGCGATTATCTGCAATCCTCAAAGAGGGTGGGGCTCAATTATCGAATCCATGGCCTCGTGAAGCGCGTGAGAATTTAGTTTCATTAATTGGCGCAGGAAGCGCGATGGTTGATGTTTTTGAAGCACTAGATCAAGAAGAGATTATATTTTCATGGATTCCTGAATGGAATAGCGTTCGCTCATTACCTCAGCGCAATGTCCTGCACAGACATACAGTCGATAGACATATGGTTGAAACTGCAGTGAAAGCGGCTGCGCTTACTCGTAATGTGCACCGTCCAGATTTATTACTCGTTGGCGCTCTCTTTCATGACATTGGGAAGGGAACTCAAGAAGATCACTCGGAGCGTGGTGCGCGACTCATCGAACCATTAGCAAAACGTTTTGGGTTTCCACAAGAAGATATCGACACATTGAAAATTCTGGTGCTGCATCACCTCTTATTATCTGCAACAGCCACACGTCGCGATTTAGATGATCCTGCAACAATCGCGTCAATTCTTGCCGTGATACCTGACTTAGAAACTCTTGAACTACTCCATGCACTGAGCATTGCCGATGGTGAAGCAACAGGTCGAGCGGCATGGAGTCCATGGAAGGCAAGTCTTGTATCCGAGTTAGTGAGTCGAGTTCGCAACGCGATGAGTGGAAGCACAATCGCGCTACAACCAGATATTAGTGATGAACAGCGCGAGGTAGCGCAAGCAGGAATTCTTCGTGTTACTTTAGAAGAGCGCGATTCTGATTATTCAATTGAAATTATTTCACCAGATAAACCAGGACTTCTCTCCATTGTTGCAGGAGTACTCAACCTTGCTCGACTCGATGTTCGCTCTGCTCGAACTAAATCACATGGTCCATCTGCTGTTATGAAATGGATTGTTACACCTGACCCACACGCTCCAGCAATTACTGCAGAAAAATTGCATCGCGACATTGAAGCAGGACTTAAGGATTCAAAGGGTATTGAAGAGCGAATCAATGATCGAGCACTTGCATATGCCCAACTTCCAACAATTCCAGTGCCGGCGCCAATAGTTGAATCAATTAGAGATGCTGCAACGGATGCAACTGTCTTTGAAGTTCGAAGCCATGACCGTCCTGCACTGCTCTTTAGAATTGGCGTAGCAGTGACGCAATCTCAGGTTGATATTCGCTCAGCTATTGTTACAACGCTAGGCGCTGAAGTAATCGATACCTTATATGTCACAGAAATTAGTGGGGGAGCGCTCAGTGATGAACGTGCACGCGAAGTTCGTGAACGTCTGGCAGCAATGCTCAAGTAGGCTCTGCACCTATGTTTGAATCACTGACTACCCGAATTGGCGGAGCATTTTCATCTCTTCGTACCCGCGGGAAACTATCTGCTAGCGATATCGAAAACACATGTGCTGATATTCGATTAGCGCTGCTAGAAGCCGATGTCGCCCAGAGCGTGGTGGAGAACTTTGTAACTTTGATTCAAGAGAAATCCCTTGCAGCCCTTCCACAATTGCAATCGGGTACAAATCAAGCAAATGCAATCTTTGAAATCGTCAATAAAGAACTCATTGAAATTCTGGGAGGCCAGGCGCGCAGAGTCCGTTTTGCTAAAAATCCTCCAACGGTGATTATGTTGGCAGGCTTACAAGGCGCTGGTAAAACAACTCTTGCTGGAAAACTTGCAAAGTTTTACGCCGATCAAGGAAATACACCGCTACTTATTGCCTCAGATTTAGCCCGTCCTAATGCTGTAACCCAATTACAAGTTGTGGGAGAAAGTATTGGTGTTCCAGTATTTGCACCAGAAGTTGGAAGCGGTATCGGAGATCCAGTCAAAGTTGCTCGCGATGGAATTGCCTTTGCAAAATCGAAGCAATACAACATGGTCATTGTCGATACTGCAGGTCGCTTAGGTATTGATGAAGAGCTCATGAAACAAGCGCGAGATATTCGCGATGCCGTTGTACCCGATGAAATCTTATTTGTCGTCGATGCAATGATTGGCCAAGATGCGGTCCGTACATCCCAGGCATTCCTCGATGGTGTGGGTTTCGATGGCGTAGTACTCACAAAACTCGATGGTGATGCTCGAGGAGGTGCGGCACTATCAATTGCATCTTTGACAAAGCGTCCCATCATGTTTGCATCTACTGGTGAAAAACTTGCAGATTTTGATATTTTCTATCCAGACCGCATGGCTTCACGAATTTTGGGAATGGGCGATGTTGCAACGCTAGCCGAACAAGCAAAAAAAGCCTTCAATCCAGATAGTGCAGAAAGATTAGAGAAGAAGTTTGAAAGCGGGGAAGATTTTACTCTTGAAGATTTCCTTGAACAATTGGAAGCAATGTCGAATATGGGTTCAATATCGAAGATGCTTTCAATGTTGCCAGGTGCAGGCGCTATGAAAAAGCAGATTGATAACTTTGATGAATCAGAACTTGTTCGCACGAAATCAATCGTTCAATCAATGACACCAATAGAGCGACGTGATCCCAAAGTCCTCAATGGTGCACGCCGTGCGCGTATTGCATTAGGTAGTGGTCGCAAAGTCTCTGATGTGAATTCATTAGTAGAGCGCTTTAGTGCAGCGCAGAAAATGATGAAACAAGTGCGCAATGGCGGAATGCCTCAAGGTCTTGGTGGAATGGGAATGCCTGCGATGCCAAAGGCTGCGCCAAAGAATGTGCTGCAGAAGAAGAAGTCCAAGTCAGGCAATCCAGCCAAACGAGCCTTAGAAGAGGGTCAGTAGGGCTCAATTTCGTAATTGTGGGCAGGAATGGCAGAATACGGAACCTGTTGATGGGGCCCTCTACCCCCGACAACATTAGAAATCCGACGTCAGATCTTTTGATTGCGCACCCCGCTGCGATCACTTGGTAGGACACACACTTATAGGAGTACAACTTTCTTGGCTACAAAAATTCGTCTTATGCGTATGGGAAAAATCCGCACACCATTTTTTCGCGTTGTCGTAACAGATTCACGCAAAGCACGTAACGGTCTTTCAATTGAAGAGATCGGT
>CAMDHH010000017.1 GCA_945898065.1 Bifidobacterium breve | reverse complement strand
CTTCAGGGAAGCACTAACCCTCCTGTCACGGAAATACCGTGGCCGTCTTAGTCCAGAGGAGGTCGGGTTACGCATGCGTCACTATGAATTAATGGTCATTCTCGATCCAGAACTTGAAGAACGTACAGTCACACCAAGCCTTGAGACATATCTCAAAATCATTAAAGATAGCGGAGGCCGCGTCGACAAGCTCGATGTATGGGGCCGTCGTCGTATGTCATTTGAGATTCTTAAAAAAGGTGAAGGTATTTACGCAGTTGTTGATATGCACTGCGAGCCAGCTGCCATCAAAGAGTTGGATCGTCAACTCAATTTGAATGAGTCAGTTCTGCGCACCAAAGTTATTCGTCCAGAATAATTTAAGAATTTATAGCACGGACCTAAAAGAGATTAGAGGATAAAAAATGGCAGCAGGCGATACAAACATCACTCTCATCGGTAATTTAACTGATGATCCAGAGCTACGTTTCACCCCTTCTGGTTACGCGGTTGCAAACTTTACGGTTGCATCCACTCCTCGAAATTACGATCGCACAACAAATACTTGGAAAGATGGAGATACTCTTTATCTCAGATGTTCTATTTGGCGCGAAGCGGCAGAGAGCGTTGCAGAGTCACTTACAAAAGGAACTCGTGTAATGGTTACTGGTCGCTTGAAGCAGCGTTCATATGAAACAAAAGAGGGTGAAAAGCGAACTGTCTTTGAGGTAGAAGTTGATGAAATCGGTCCATCACTTCGCTACGCAACAGCAAAGGTCACACGTACCCAACGCCAAGGCGGAGCACCAGCAGGTGGAGGATTCTCGCCACCAGCAGGAGATTCAATCAACGATGATCCTTGGGCTGCAGCATCTTCTACGCCAACTGGCGGAGGATGGGCAACCACAACTAACGACGAACCACCATTTTAAAAAACTAACCTATCCATCCATTCCTAATTATTAACCGGAAGGTAAAAAATTAGGGCACCCGATAAGGAGCACCACAATGGGAGCAAGAAATAATAAGGCTCTACGCGAGCCAAAGAATAAGGGCGCAAAGGCCGCTGCCCTCAATAAGAAGTTCAAAAAGAAGCCTTGTAGCTTCTGCCAAAACAAGGTGAGCTATATCGATTACAAAGATATTGCAACACTTCGTAAGTACATCTCAGATCGCGGAAAGATTCGCGCTCGCCGAGTAACAGGTGCTTGCACACAACATCAACGCTCCATTGCAACTGCTGTAAAGAACAGCCGTGAAGTTGCATTGTTGCCTTACACATCAACAGCAAGATAAGGAGCGAATCAATTATGAAACTCATCCTTACTCGTGAAGTTGCAGGACTTGGTTCTGCCGGAGATGTTGTAACTGTAAAAGATGGCTTTGCTCGCAATTTCTTGCTGCCACGTGGCAATGCAATTGCTTGGTCACTTGGTGGCGAAAAGCAGATCCAGAGCATCCGTCGTGCTCGCTCTGCTCGCGAAATTCGCGATATCGACCATGCAAAAGAGATCAAAGCAAAGCTTGAGTCAACAACTATTACTACAAAGGTAAAAGTTGGTGCAAAAGGCGTTCTCTTCGGTTCTGTAACAGATAAAGATGTAGCAGCTGCAATCAAGAGCGCAGTAGCAATCGATATCGATCGTCACAGTATCAAGACAAAGGGCCATATCAAGAAAATCGGAGACCACGAAGTAAAGGTTTCTCTTGGTCACAACGTTGTCGCAACAGTGACAGTGAGCGTTGTAGCTCAGTAAAACAATTGGTAGTAAAGAGCCCGTCGCAATTGCGGCGGGTTTTTTATTTCTTTGTAACTTGAATTAGGGCTTTATCAAAAGCGCTACTTGTGAATTCAGATTGAGCTAATTCAAATTTAGCCATCCCCCATTGCCAGAAATCGAAATCTAATTCAGAGATCGATGATTGAATAGATGCCCAGAGGGTCCACCCATACTTGGCCATGAGTGCTTGTAACCAGGCGCGTGCAATTTTTTCAGGACGGTGTTCTCCGTAGTAAGCGTTCACAAGTTCTTCTAATCGTTCGTAATCCAGAAATGCTTCAGCCCAGATATTCCCGAGCTCAAAACAAGCATCATTATTGCCAGAATATTCATAATCTATAAGCCAAATCTTTTTACCGTCATCGATGAAATTTCCGGGCAGAAGGTCGTTATTACATGGAACTAGACCATCATCGAGAACCCTCATTGCTTTGTTGATTTCTTCCATTTTTGGCGCAAAATTTAAGTAGTTAGGTGGAAGTTTGAATCCGCGTTCCTGGACTATCGAGAGATAATTTCTTTGAGTCTCATACATTGTGAAATTACGAACAAATGGTTTTCCCGAATGTAGCGCGCGACAACTTGCCGCAATACGCACCAGGTTATTCTCAACATCTTTAGCACTAAAAGTCTTTCCTTCTATAAAAGAAATTACTAAAAGTCCTTCTCCCGGGAGGTAGTCCAAAACTTGAGCCCCACACCCACTCTCTGCTGCCAACTTCGAATTGTGATATTCCGAATTGCGATCTATAGATAGGAGTTCGGAGGAGTTACTTGATATCCGTGCGACACAGTACCCATCAGGTAATTCCACTTTCAAATTTCGGTTCGTAATACCGCCTGATAGTTCAGTAAGTGATCGGCGATTATTCAATCTGGGAACTTTATTGAGGAGTGCTCCGAATTCTTCTTCAAGAGTATTGGAAGAGTTCATCGCTTCAGGATACATTTGCGGACGTGAGTACAACAGCCTTTCCATCAAAAGCTCGCATAGTCATTATTGGCGGTGGAGTTGGTGGCACATCTGTTGCGCATCATCTAGCTGAACTTGGTGAAAAAGAGGTCATTCTCCTCGAACGAAGTGACCTAACGAGCGGATCCACCTTTCATTCGGCCGGTCTTGTTGGTCAACTGCGTGCCGATCCAACGCTTACTAAAATGAATATGCACTCTGTAGATCTTTATCGCTCTTTAGAGAAAACGGATACACCAGCGAGTTGGCGTGAGTGCGGAAGTATCAAATTGGCATCGACTCCAGAGCGAATGGAAGAGATTCGAAGGCAGATCGGATGGGCGCGCACCTTTGGATTGGATCTTCATGAAATTTCACCGCAAGAGGCACAGAATCTCTTCCCCTTAATTGATCTAAAAGGAGTAGTTGGCGCTTGTTACATGGCCTCCGATGGTCAAGTCGATCCTTCGCAGCTCACCATGGCCCTGGCTGCAGGTGCGCGCAAAAATGGCGTAAAGATTTTTACTCACACCCGAGTACTTGAGATAAAAACTAAAGATGGCCGCGTGACACATGTTGTGACCGATAAGGGCACTATCGAATGCGAGATTGTTCTCAATTGCGGTGGAATATATGCACCACAAATTGGTCGAATGGTTGATGTAAGAATTCCAATTGTTCCTATGAGCCATCAATATCTCATTACAGAAAATTTCTTACCGCAAGGCGAAAAGATGCTGCCTTCCCTTAGAGATCCTGATTTACTGATTTACTTCCGCCAGGAGGTTTCGGGTCTACTTATGGGTGGATATGAACGCAATTCAAAAGCGTGGAGCGCTGATTTCAATAACTTTGACAAAATCCCAGAAGATTTCAATGGAAAGTTACTTAGCGAAGAGTGGGAACGTTTCGAAGAGATTGCGGTAAATTCACAACGACGCATTCCAAAAATGGGCGATGTGGGTGTCAAAAATTTCATTAACGGTCCCGAAGGTTTTACGCCCGACAATGAATTTTGTTTAGGTGAAACATCTGTAGGAGGCTTCTATGTTGCAGCAGGATTTTGTGCCCACGGTATTGCAGGTGCTGGCGGGATAGGCAAAGTCGTAGCTGAATGGATTATTGCAGGAGAGCCAACAATGGATCTCTGGCATATGGATATAAAGCGTTTTGGTAGCTCTTATAACTCTCCTAAGTTTACACTCGAGCGGGTCACCGAAAATTATGAAGCGTATTACGATATTCATTACCCAGGTGAAGAGCGTCAAAGTGCACGACCTGAAAAGAAATCCCCGATTTATGATTGGCATAAGGCGCACGGTGCGACTTTTGGTGAAAAAGCATCATGGGAGCGAGTCAATTATTACTCAACACATAAAGGTAATGAAGCGCTGCGACCAATCGGTTGGGCAGGAAAATACTGGTCATCGGCGGTTCAAGTTGAGCATCACGCAACAAGAAATTCTGCTGGAATTTTTGATGAATCAAGTTTTGCAAAGGCGCGGATAACTGGTGCCAGGGCAGCAGAATTTCTCAACTATCTCTGTGCCAATGATGTTGTAAAAGGAGTTGGCAGAACTGTCTATACCCAAGCACTCAATAGTCGGGGCGGGATCGAATCTGATTATACTGTGACGCAAGTAAGTGATTCAGAATTTTTTATTGTTACAGGAACAGCATTTGCAACTCATGATTTTGGTTGGCTTAAAAAAGTTGCTCGTGAAAAGAATTATGATGTAATGATAGAAGATATAACTCAAGAGCTTGCTTGTTTTGGAATCTGGGGACCTCGAGCACGCGATATTCTCTCTAAGGTAACTTCATATGATTTATCACATTCCAATTTCCCCTTCATGCATTCTCGATTATTAGAGATTGCCGGCAAAACGGTAAGAATGACGCGAATTACATATGTTGGTGAACTTGGTTGGGAAATTTATCTGCCTGTGCACGATGCGCTATCAGTTTGGGAAGCGCTCATTGAAGCGGGAGAAGAATTTCAACTGATGCCCTGCGGGTATAAAGCTATTGAGTCGTTGCGACTTGAAAAAGGCTATCGTGCCTGGGCGGGTGAAATAAATACAGAGACCAATCCCTGGGAAGCTGGATTGGGTTTTGCAGTCTCGCTCAAAAAAGATAATTTTCATGGCAGAGAGGCACTTGTACGCGCTAAAGAAAATATATCGCGCGTACTTGTAGCGATAACTTTTGAAAATATTTGTGATGTACCTCTTGGTAACGAAGCAATTCGTATCGGCGAGACAGTTATTGGTCGGATAAAGAGCGGTGGCCAGGGATACACACTTGGGAAGGCAATCGCTTATGCCTATTTAGAGAATTCTTTTGCACCTGCAGGCACTTCACTAGACGTTGAGCTCTTTGGCCGTTGGGTAAGAGGAACTATTTGCGCTGAACCGCTCTTTGATCCAACAAATGAACGAGTAAAGAGTTAAATCTCAACTAATGAGAATTAGAAAAATACTTTCATCCACAGATGCGTGAAAAAATATCCCCTAGGTGACCTGCACTTATTGCGAGAGATACCCCCAGATGCCAAAGTTACCCACAATGCATCCACTGCTATTTACACAGGAAAAGAGAGTTTTCCACGTGGTTACCCACAACCTTATGCACACTCACGCGGGGTGATATTCGCTATCAATTGAGCGTGCACCTACGGTTACGCCATCGAAAGATACGCGAGATTACGCGTAAATGTCAGTGGGTAATGGGAAGGTGGTCGATGTGAGCATCGCAGAATTCCCCTCCCAAGGTAGCAACCGCAATCAAAATCTAAGCGCTGTTGGTGCTGAATTTGAACGCACCCCTCCGCAAGATTTATTAGCGGAGCAGAGCGTTCTCGGCGGAATGTTGTTGAGCAAAGATGCAATTGCCGATGTCATCGAAATTCTTAAAGAGCGCGATTTTTATCGACCAGCGCATGAACTTATTTACGATGCAGTTCTTGATCTCTACGGTCGTGGTGAACCAGCCGATGCAGTAACTGTTTCAGCTGAACTTACAAAGCGTGGAGATATTGCACGCGCAGGTGGCGCTCCATATTTACATACGCTTATTTCATCAGTTCCAACTGCTGCAAATGCTGGCTACTACGCAAAGATTGTTCGCGAACATGCAATTATGCGCCGCCTTGTTGAAGCGGGTACAAAGATTGTGCAACTCGGTTACACAACCGAAGGTGAAGTAGATGATGCAGTAGATCAAGCACAAGCCGAGGTCTATGCAGTAACAGAGCGCCGCGCATCAGAAGATTATGTGCAACTCTCAACACTTATACCTGCAGCACTTGATGAGATTGAAAATATCTCTAAAGGCTTAGGCGTCGAAGGTGTCATGACTGGTTTCAAAGATTTAGATGCACTCACTCACGGCCTACATCCAGGAAATATGATTATTTTGGCTGCGCGTCCTGCAATGGGTAAATCAACACTTGGTCTCGATATTGCGCGCCATGCATCAATTCATAATGGACAAACTTCTGTGATCTTCTCACTTGAAATGTCAAAGTCGGAAATCACAATGCGTATGCTCTCTGCGGAGGCACGTGTTGGCCTCAACAATATTCGCGCAGGCACATTGAGTGATGATGAATGGGCACGTCTTGCGCGTCGAATGGGCGAAATCAATGAAGCACCGTTATTTATTGATGATTCACCTAACTTATCTATGATGGAAATTCGCGCAAAAGCACGCCGCCTCAAGCAGCGCCATAATCTCAAACTTATTGTTATTGACTACTTGCAGTTGATGAGCAGTGGAAAGAAAGTTGAAAATCGTCAGCAAGAAGTCTCTGAATTCTCTCGCCAATTGAAGTTGATGGCTAAAGAGTTAGATATACCCGTTATTGCTATCTCACAGCTCAACCGTTCACCAGAACAACGCTCTGATAAGAAGCCAATGCTCTCTGACCTTCGTGAATCAGGTTCAATTGAACAAGATGCTGACGTTGTCATCATGCTCCACCGCGATGATATGTATGATCGCGAAAACCGCACAGGTGAAGCAGATCTAATCGTTGCAAAGCACCGTAATGGACAGACAAAGACAATTACAGTTTCGGCGCAACTTCACTATGCGCGCTTCTTTGATATGCCACAGAATTCAGGAAGCGGTACAGATTTCACCCAAGGACGCGCTCAAGAAGAATAATTAGCGTGCTTGTAAGCGCGCACGGTCTGCAATATAGATTCCTATCAAGACAAGAACTCCACCAAGAATTTGAAGCGGAAGCCATGCTTCACGTAACCACCACCACGCAAGTATTCCAACAAGCACTGGTTCTAGCATTCCAATGACACTACTCGTTGATGCCGATAAAGTTTTGATTCCAGTAATAACAAAAAGATAAGGGATTATTGTTCCAAAGACAATAATCCACACAATGAGAACCCAACCATAAGAGTCGTAGCCGGCGAAGATTCCTTGCATATTAATTCGCTCGCCAAATACTTCAAAAGGAAATTTCCAAATAGGTAAAATTATTAGCCAAGCAAGAGTTGCGAAGGCAAAACCAAAAAAGGTGAGAGATTGAATATCTCGAGTTTTTGTAAGTTTTTCACCCAAAAGAAAGTAAATACTCAGTGCTATCGCATCGAGGAAGGCAGCGATAAGACCAATAGTGTCGAGAGTTCGCCCCTTCCATACTTGGGCAATAAATAGCAGGCCGATAAATGCTAGAAAAATTGCTATCCACATATCTGTTGGGACAAAGCGCTTTTTCACATATTTGATCCATAAGACAATCCATATTGGGGCCGTGAATTCAATAATGAGAGCAAAACTGACATGCATTCGCGAAATTGCCATGAAGTAAAGGAATTGAACGGCAGCGATACCAATTACTCCAAAGAAGGCTAACTGTGGAAGTTCTTTTCTAGTTACTCGAAGTTTCTCGCGTGAGCGAAAGAAGATGAGGAGAAAGAGAATGATAAAGGCACCTGTTGAGCGCACCTGAGCAAGATTGAGGGCAGATAGAGAGCTCGTGAGAACTAATTTTGAGACGATGCCATTGAAAGAGAATAGAAGTGCGCCAGCTAAGAGAAATAGTTCACCACGATGCTTTTGCAACATCAGGTAAGGCTATCGGATTAGAAAGCAGATTCAGCAATCTCCATGATTGAACCATCAGTTGATTCAACAATCTTTCGATCAGCGCTGATATGTGGGAGAAAATTCTGTACAAAGAATTTTGCAGAGGCAATCTTTCCCTTATAAAACTCGGCATCTTTTCCAGGATTACCAGCGAGTTTTTCAAGAGAAATATCAGCTTGGCGAAGCAATAGCCATGCAGTGATGATGTCTCCAACTGCCATTAGGCATCGAGATGTATTGAGACCAACTAAATAAATCTTTTCTGCCTCAGTCTGTGACTCCATTGCATGGCCAACAAGATTTGCCACAATTCCATTGAGATCACCAAGTGCGGTAAAGAGTGCAGCTTTCTCACTTGCATGGGAGCCACCCGATTCGGCAAATTTCTGAATCTCTTTACCAAGTAAACCAATAGCGCGACCGCCATCTTTGACAATCTTTCGGAAGAAGAAATCAAGACCTTGAATTGCAGTTGTACCCTCATACAAAGTGTCAATTTTTGCATCGCGCACATATTGTTCTATTGGCCAATCTTGGGTAAATCCTGCTCCGCCAAATGTTTGAAGTGATTCAGTTCCAAGAATTGTCCAAGATTTTTCACTTCCAAAACCCTTTACAACTGGGAGCAACAAATCATTGAGTGCAACGAGATCGGCAAGTCGATCCGAGTCATCAGCTAATTCCGCCAACTCAATTTCATCTTGAATTGAGGCTGTATAGAGAACTAGCGCGCGCATTCCTTCCGAATAAGACTTTTGGACCATCAAAGAACGGCGTACATCGGGATGGTTAATAATGGTGACGCGAGGGCTCGCCTTGTCATTCATTACTTTCATATCTCCACCCTGGACACGAGTCTTTGCATAAGAGAGTGCTTGTTGGTATCCGGCAGATAGCGTTGCAATAGCCTTCGTACCAACCATCATTCGAGCAAATTCAATAATTTTGAACATCTGTGCAATGCCTTGGTGAACATCACCTAAGAGATAGCCAACTGCAGGTTCGTGCTCTCCTAAATTTACTTCACATGTTGCAGAAACGTTGAGACCCATTTTGTCTTCAAGTGCTGTTACATAGACACCATTGCGCTTACCCATCTCCCCTGTTTCAA
Source organism: Bifidobacterium breve (assembly GCA_945898065.1). Classification (GTDB taxonomy): domain Bacteria; phylum Actinomycetota; class Actinomycetes; order Nanopelagicales; family Nanopelagicaceae; genus Planktophila. Next base: position 17,142 of record CAMDHH010000017.1, on the reverse strand, counting down.
AATCAAACATGAATTTAGGAATGAGAAATAGTGAGAGGCCTTTTGTTCCTGGACCGCCACCTTCACGGCGAGCAAGTACAAAGTGCACAACATTGGGATAGAAGTCAGCATCACCTGATGTGATGTAACGCTTCGTTCCAGTGATATGCCATGTTCCATCGCTTTGTTGTACCGCTTTCGAGCGACCCGCACCAACATCGCTACCCGCATCAGGTTCAGTGAGTTGCATCGTTGCACCCCAGTGCTTTTCAACCATCTGCTTTGCAATTTTCTTTTGCTCATCAGTTCCAAGAGCATATGCAACATGTGCAAAGGCGTAACCAGATGCGTAAATATGAATCGCAGGATTTGATCCGAGCACCATCTCTGCCATTGCCCAACGCACAGAAGGTGGAACTTTCATTCCACCAAGATCTACTGGAGCATCAAGGCGCCACCATTCACCATCGACATATGCTTTGTATGATTTCTTAAAACTTTCCGGCAAAGTGACATTGCCAGTCTCTTTATTTAATATCGCACCAACGCGATCGCCTTCCACAAAAGAGGCAGCGAGATCGTTTTCACATAAACGTTTCATCTCTTCAAGCATTCCTATTGCAGTTTCGCGATCAACTTCTCCATATGGATTTGTGCCCATAATTTTGTCGCGACCCAATAGATCAAAGAGGCAGAATTCAATATCGCGCAGATTGGCTATGTAATGGCTCATGGCCTAATAATGCTACTGACCAGTAACTTATTCAAGCCGGGAGAGGCTGATTTCGCTCCCCCCGCGTGAGGAATCTTCGAGATAGGCTCCCCGCGTGCTACTTAGTGATCGCGATATCCGCATAGAAATTGCCGCCAACCGCGTTGGGGTTGAACCCTTTGATGAGGCGATGATCCAGCCCTCTAGTGTTGATGTTCGCCTCGATAAATTTTTCCGAGTATTTGAAAATCATAAGTACTCAGTTATTGATCCATCTATCGAACAGTCCGAGCTCACTCGCGAAGTAATTGTTGAAGGCGATGAACACTTTATTTTGCATCCAGGCGAATTCGTATTGGCTAGCACCTATGAAGTAATTACTCTCCCAGACGATATTGCAGGGCGACTAGAAGGAAAATCCTCGTTGGGACGTCTTGGCCTGCTCACACATTCAACTGCAGGATTTATCGATCCAGGATTTAGTGGTCACATCACACTTGAACTCTCAAATGTGGCCAATCTTCCAGTCAAACTCTTTCCTGGAATGAAGATTGGGCAACTCTGTCTCATCAAACTCTCATCTCCCGCCGAGCATCCATATGGCAGCGCCAAGTATGGTTCGAGGTATCAAGGACAGCGCGGACCTACCGCTAGCCGTTCCTTTTTGAACTTCCATCAATCTAAGATTAAGTAGAGAAGCGGGAATTTCATCCGCTATAAAGGGGTTGAACTAGATATGAAGACACTTATTGTTCTAGGAGTTCTTGCACTCATTGTTCTCTTTTTGATTGCTCAATACAACAAATTGATTCGCCTCAATATTGCCGTGGATGAAGCGTGGGCTCAGATTGAAGTTCAACTCAAGCGCCGCTCTGATCTGATTCCAAACCTTGTTGAAACTGTAAAAGGGTATGCAACACATGAGAAAACAACTTTTGATGCTGTAATAACTGCACGCGCTAAAGCAACAACTGCGTCAACCGTAGCCGATGTTGCTGCAGCCGATGGAATGTTGACTCAAGCGCTTCGCGGATTACTTGCTGTCGCTGAGGCATACCCGGATCTCAAAGCATCTGCAAACTTTTTATCGTTACAAGAAGAACTTTCAACAACTGAAAATAAAGTTGCCTTCTCGCGTCAGTTCTATAACGATAATGTGCGCTCGCTCAATACTGCTGTAAAAACAGTGCCTACCAATCTCTTTTCAGGTTTTGCAAAGGTAGAAGAGCGCGAATTTTATGAAGTAGAAGATCCGCAATCTCGTCAGGCACCAAACGTAACGTTCTAGTACATGAACTTTCGTAGCATGCAGGCGGCTAATCGCCGTAAAACTTTTGGCCTACTTGCCGGCATGGGTTTATTGACAGGTCTTGTTGTCTACGCCGCTCTTACATATTTTGGCTCAAGTGGCGCCGCAATAGTTCCTGTCGCTGTTGGGATTGCACTGATCGGAGTGTGGGGTTCGTACTATGGATCTGACAAATTAGTTCTCACTATGACAGGTGCCAAATTAATTCAAGAAAGCGATAATCCAAAACTCTTTGGACTAGTGCAAGAAGTCTGTATCGCTAGTGGTCTCAAACTTCCAAAGATTGCAATCGTTGTTGACCCAGCCCCCAATGCTTTTGCAACAGGTCGAAACCCAGAGCATGCGCTTATTGCTTTTACAACAGGAATTTTAGATGTGATGGATCGCGATGAGTTACAAGGCGTTATCGCACATGAGATGTCACATGTAGCAAATCGAGACACATTAGTTTCAGCGGTGGCTGCAACAACAGCTGGCGCAATTGCAGTTCTCAGCGATGTACTGACGCGAATGATGTGGTTTGGTGGGGGACGCCGTGATCAAAATAGTAATTCGAATCCGCTGCTTTTAGTTTTCTCTTTGCTCATTCTTGTATTAGCACCAATTGCAGCCGTTCTTCTCAAATCCGCAATTTCTCGAAAGCGTGAATCTTTAGCTGATGCAACAGCTGTTTCCTTTACACGAAACCCTGCAGGATTGCGCGCAGCCCTTGAAGTTCTTGCGCGAGATTCAACCGTTGTACAACAGCGTTCTACATCTGTTGCGCATATTTGGATTGAATCACCACTTGATGGAAGTTCGGTATCAAAGTTATTTTCTACTCATCCGCCAATTCAAGAAAGAATTGCAGCACTCAAAGCTATGGAGTCACTGGGCTAGAGGGAAAAAGAGAGTAAAGGTCGCTCCTTTTCCTTGCTCAGATGTAACGCTTACTCGTCCGCCATGCGCGCGCATTACTGCATCCACGATTGATAGACCAAGCCCACTTCCTTCAGAACTATTTCTTTGGCGTGAAGGATCAACTCGAAAGAAGCGTTCGAAAATTTTCGCTTGATCATCTTTTGCTAAACCATTTCCGTGATCTTTAACAGAGATTGCAACACCATCATCTGATTGGTTGAGTATCACTTCAATGGAAGTTCCAACAGGGGTATGCACACGAGCATTTGTCAGTAAATTAGTAATAACTTGGAATATTCTTGTTTCATCACCTAAAGCAAATGCTTCATCAGCCGATGTTGAGATTGTTATTGGGTGAGAAGGGCCTGCAGCTCGAGCAGATGCAACACATTCGCTGACAACTTTGGAGAGATTTACTGGTTTCATCTCCATCTGTCGTGATTGATCTAAGCGAGCTAAAAGAAGTAAGTCTTCTACTAGTGTGCCCATCCGCACTGACTCACTTTCAATACGACCAAGTAATTCTTTAGTTGGCTCACCATTAGGTACAGCGCCTTGGCGATGTAATTCGGCAAATCCACGAATAGCGGTGAGAGGCGTACGAAGTTCATGGCTTGCATCTGCAATGAAGCGACGCAATTTATTCTCACTCTCTTCCTTTATCGCAAACGATTCTTCGATCCGCGTAAGCATCTGGTTGAGTGATGTCACTAAGCGTCCAACTTCGGTATCTGGTCTTGCATCAGGAAGGCGTGCAGATAGATCTCCTGCAGCAATGAGTTCGGCCGTCTCTTCAACATCTTCTAACGGTTTGAGACTGATGCGAATAACTTGGCGAGAGGCAATAGCAATAACAATGAGAACGAGTAAATAAATAAAGAAGAGAACGAGGCCAACGCGGTGAGTTGTTTTATCAAAATCAGCAAGAGATTGCGCAACAACAACGCTACCTAAGGCGGATGGAAGAACACGTGTAACTACACGAAAGTCAGCACCAGGTGCTTCGATAGTGAGGGGTTTATCTCCATTGAGGGCAATTTCTCCAGGCATAAGACCTTTCACATAATCATTGATTTGATTTGCGCTGAGGTCTCCACCAATACCACCGATAATATTTCCAAATGGATCAATCAGAGTTACAGAAGTCGATGTTGGCACTCGAGTAAGTGGCGCTGGAGGCGCGGCCATTCTTCCAGGATTTCCTTTATTTTTACTCTCTTCGCCTCGTTGATTGTTATCGTCATCGCCGGCAATTCCTGCACGATCTAGGCGCAGTGTTGTTCCTCCTACAACACTGAGTAGTTGTTCATCTACTTGGTCCATGAGATAGGAGCGCAAGGAACTTTGAACTGCGAAACCAGAGGCTGCGAATGCGAGTGCGGATAAAAGAAGAACGCCAACAGTAAGGCGATTACGCAGACTCGAATTACGAAGCGGAGATTTCATAATAAGAGAGTGTAAAGGTTGTACTTACTTAGGTGGCATCCGAAGACGGTATCCAACACCACGAATTGTATGAATGAGTGGTGGCTCGAAGATATCAATCTTCTTTCGAAGATAGGAAATATAAGTTTCTACAATCCCTGCATCACCACGGAAATCATATTGCCATACGTGATCAAGAATTTGTGATTTTGAAACTACGCGGTCAGCATTGATTAGAAGGTAGCGAATAAGTAAAAATTCAGTCGGCGAAAGATCAAGAAGTTGACCGCCGCGGCGAACTTCATGAGTTGCTTCATCGAGTTCGAGATCGGCAAAACGAATCTTCTCTTCATCTTGGTCAATCTGTGTTACACCTGTTCGACGCAAAAGTGCACGAAGACGAGCAACTAATTCTTCAAGACTAAATGGCTTTGTCATGTAATCATCGCCACCCAGTGTGAGGCCTTTGACTTTATCGTCCATTCCATCTTTAGCTGTTAGGAATAAAACTCCAGTTTCAACACCTTCATTACGAATTTGTTTACAGACTTCAAAACCATTGAGATCGGGCAGCATGACATCGAGGACCATCGCATGTGGCTTGAACTCTTCTGCAATTTGTAGTGCTTGCGCACCATTGGCTGCGGTGCGAACATCAAATCCGACGAAGCGCAGACTTGTAGAAATTAGGTCACTAATACTCGATTCATCGTCGACGACGAGAATACGTTGTGCATTTTCTGCTGTGGCTGTTGCCATTGCGATCACCTCTTGCCCAGAGAATGCTCCCACAGGCTGAGAGATCGCTGAGAATTAGCCCTATTCAGCCTTTGATTTCACGCTGCGAAGCAGGGCTTGGGCGACATCGAGTACCTCAACCTTGGAATCTCGGGCGATAACACCATCTCCAGTCATGACTCGACAGAAGGGGCAGGCAACTGCAATCTCTTGTGCACCTGTTGCAATTGCTTCATCAACTCGATTGAGATTGATACGCGATCCAATTTTTTCTTCCATCCACATACGTCCACCGCCGGCGCCACAACAAAATGAGCGCTCTTTATTGCGAGGCATTTCAGTAATTGTCACACCTGTTGCACCCAGTAATTCGCGGGGTGGCTCATAAATTTCATTGTGACGTCCGAGATAACAAGGATCGTGATAGGTCATAGTTGTTGTGCTCTTATTTATAGGAACCAATCTCTTTTCGCGCACTAATTGATTGAGTAATTGCGTGTGGTGCACCATGACAAGTTCGAAACCACTTTGCGCGTAATCGCGACCGATTGTTGTAAAGCAATGAGGGCAGGTAACAACAACTTTCTTCTCACCCTTATCGGTACGCCCAGCAAAAACTTCATTGAATGTTTTAATATTTTCGCGCGCAAGAATTTGATATAAGAATTCGTTACCAGCTCGGCGTGCAGGATCTCCCGTGCAAGTTTCGCGCTTGCCAAGAACTGCAAAATTGACACCCGCCATATACAAGAGTTCTGCAACCGCTTTAGTTGTTTTCTTAGCGCGCTCTTCATATGCACCAGCACATCCGACCCAGAATAAGTACTCAACATCATCTGGAAGTTGTCCTTCTACTACGCGAATCGGGAAATCACATTCGCCAATCCAACCATCGCGATCTGTGCGATTTGCACCCCATGGGTTTCCTGCCTTTTCCAAATTGCGGAATGTTCCACCAAGTTCAGTTGGAAATTCTGATTCAACTAATACTTGAAAGCGACGCATATTAACAATGTGATCAACATGTTCGATATCGACTGGACATTCTTCGACACATGCACCGCACGTTGTGCACGACCACAAAACATCGAGTGCTATAGGGCTTAATTCGCCTACCAAAGACTCTGTTTCAACAACTTTTGCCATCGCGTGATCGCGCATCGCCATGATTAGTAATTTCGGAGAGAGTGGTTTATCTGTATGCCAAGCAGGACATTGTGATTGGCAGCGTCCACACTCGGTACAGCTCGTCATATCGAGCAGGCCCTTCCAGGAAATATCTGAACGCGTTCCTAGGCCAAAGACATCATCTTCGCTGGGATCTTCAAAATTGATTGGCTTACCGTGCGACAACATCTCTGGCAATGGACCAAGAGAATTTTTTCCATTGCTATTGCGGCGGAAATAGATATTGAAAAATGCTAGGAAGCGGTGCCATGCGATACCCATTGTTAGATTTTGTGCAATGACAATAAACCAGAGCATTGAAACAACAATTTTTAGAGCAGCGACCCATTGGATATAGGTTGTAATTTGAGTAAGGGTGAGTGCTTTGAATTCTGATGCAATAAACCATGTTGTTATATAGTGGCGATTCCAACTACTCTCTGATGAAAGCGCACCTTCTAAGCCACGCAGTGCAATGACGCAGAAGACGATGAGAACAATAGTTGCCTCGACGTAATATGCCTTCTTCATTCCAGAACCAAAGAAGCGTGATGTGCGGCCCTTCTTCGCAAATCGTGTGAATTGTCGAATACCAATCAAGGTCACTATTCCAATGCCGGTAAACCAGGTGATTGCTTCTACGAAGTATTCATAAACCCACCAGTGACCAATAAATGGTAATGAAAAATATGGATTGAGAAGTTGACCATATGCGGTTACGAGAGTTCCAAAGAGCGCACCAAAACCAATCATCACAAACCAGTGCGCGATTCCGGTACCCGTAAAATTGAGCATCTTCGTGTGGCCTAAAACTTCGCGAGTCATATTCCAAAAACGTGAAGCGCGATTGTTGCTACGTGTCGGATCAGGCTGACCATTCTTATAAATGGCTATTAGCTGGCGCACTCGGATAGCGAGTAAAACTAAGGCGGCAAGCGTAACTCCATATGCCACAAGGACCAAAGGCAGGTTCATGGTGGCAAGAGTATCTAAAAACCCTTTACGGTCGCTCTCTCGCCATATAAACTAAAAAAATATTTAGGGAGAGAAATGACTATAAGTAATCCAGAAGTTTCGCAATATGTCCTTTCGACAACTGCGCAGAAATCAGATGACCATGGCCTCATCACCTGTGTACGAAAAGGCAACGGGGACGCCATTCAAGTTCCATCCTTTCTCTCCAAAGATGGCACTTTGCATTGCCGTGTTACCGGTAACAAGAGTGAATGGGCGAGCGTTAAAAATCACAAGGGAGAAGATTTAGTTTTCGAAAAATCTTGGAAATTTTCTCCAATTGGGATTACAGGAAAATCTAACTCTTCAATCTTGCATGATGATAATAACAATGCATTTCTGTGGCTTGCAGACACTGTGTGGTTTGGTCTAACCGATCGTATTTCCAATGCAGATTGGAAAGCGCTTATGCACAAGAGAACAGAACAAGGATTTAATGTAATGCAGGTGGTCTCGGGGCTATTGCCTGAAGCAGCATTTGGGGAACCAGCAACTTTGCTCGATGGCGTTACATCATGGACCTTAGATAAAAAAGAATTAGAAAAACGGTGGTGGGATGCAGCAGACCTTAGAGTTATTGATGCAGTTCAAGCGGGACAGATGCCGGCACTAGTAGGTGCATGGAGTTACTACATTTTGGAATTTGGCGAAGAACGCCTAAAGCAACATTGGTCAGAGATGATTGCACGATGGTCTGCATTTCCAGTCTTTTGGTGTGTTGCAGGAGAAGTTGGATTAATGGAATACAAAGATCTTTTTGCCGATGATATGCAAGAGAAAGCTCTTTCAATTCAACAAATGTGGAAGCCTGTAATTTCACATGTACGAAATTCTGATCCGTGGAAGCGACCAATTACGGTGCACCCATGTCCAGCATTTAATTACTCATCTACTGAAGCGCTGCAAGGCGATGAAAGCCTTGATTTCATTTGGCTTCAGACAGGACATGCTGATGTCAATGTTGTGAAAGCAACGCTAGGTGCTCTCAATAAGGCGCAACGTGATTCAAAGCTTCCTGTTATAAATAGCGAAGTTTGCTACGAAGGAATTGCAGGTGGTTCACCCGCGATGTTGCAGCGCTATCTATTCTGGACACACTTACTTCAAGGCGCTGCAGGACATACATATGGAGCACAAGGAATTTGGGCTTTCCACGATGATGAGACAAGCCCAGGTGCAATGTGGGGTTGGATTCCTTGGCAAGAAGCATCTCAACTTCCTGGTGCAAATCAATTAGGTTTAGCTGCGAAATATTTACGATCGATACATTGGAATGGTTTTACACCAGCTAATGATTCTATGAAAATAAATGCAGACCTGGATCATCCTCACCGCCCTTGGGCAGGCACAACTGGTGACAACCTAATTGCATATTTCCCAGCGGTGAGCATGGCACCAGCTGAGATAGGAATTTCTATCGAACTTGCAACGATTGTGTTTCAAAAGTTGAAAAAGAATTCTACCTATTCAATGCAAATTATGAATCCCCGAAATGGAAAAATTGTGAGAGAAGAGAAAATAGATAGCAATTCTGATGGCGAATGGAATTTTAAGAGTAAAAATATCGCGAGCCCACTTCCAACAATGGAGGATTGGATTGTTAGTCTAAAGTTGCTAGCGTGAGCGAAAATAGTTCTTTAGATGGGGCTGATATCGATGCATTTGGCCTCCCTGGATATTTTGGCAAGCCAGCAGGTGAGATAAGACGAAAAAGTGAAGCTGAAGGCTTCAGAGATGCATTTTGGGTATCAAACCCGAGTCGTCAATCTGATCTACACGTTCTATTTGCTTCAACAGTAGATATTGAAGAAGGAATGTATACATTTGATATTGCATCAAGTGGAAATTTTCAGTTACTCATTGACGGTGAAGTAAAAGTTCGAGGTCCTGTTCGCTTCTCTTCACATTTTCCTGAGTATTACTCTGAAAACTTTGAACTCACAAAAGGCGTCCATACAATCGCCATTTTTGCCCATGGCGAATTCCTCAAAACTCGCACCATGGCGCCACTTCCAAATTTTGTGTGGATGCGTCTATCTAAAAATAACATCCCTATCCCTCTCACTTGGAGAGCACAAGAGATTCTTGAATATGCTGCAACAGGGCTTCGAATTAGTGCGCTTTTAGGTTGGGTTGAATGGTTAGAAAAACCCAGATCGGATAAAGGAATTTGGAAAGAAGTTGGATCAGTAGATGGCTTATTAGAACTAACGGGGCCCCTAACAAAATCTGAATTACGGATTCCGCAACTACCAATAATTATTCCAAATGAGATGGCACGTGGAACTTTTAGAGAGACATTTACAGGCTATAAATATGATGATCTTGCTTCTCAATACTTATTAGCTGACCTCAACCCAGATCCACGCGATGATGCGGATGGCATCTGGGTGCGCTATGACTTAGGCAAAATCCGAATTGGCTATTTCAGTATTGTGATTGAGAGTGAGCTTGGTGGCGAAGTAAAGATTGCATACGCAGAACGAATGACTCCACACGGAGAAGTCTCACCAGTTGTTCCATTATCTGCTGGTGCAACACGAATGATTCAACATTTCACAATTGCCCCAGGTGTAACAAAGATTGAGCCCTTTCAATCTATGGGAGCAAAATTTATTGAAGTAAGAGTTACGTCAGCCGGGAAAATAAAAGTAAATAAGCAAGTATTTCTGGAGAGAGATTTTCTCGGGGAACCAAATGGATTCCTTACAACTTCTGATCCAATACTCAATAAAATTTGGCAAATTGGAATCGAAACTCTGCGCTCATCGGCAGAAGATGCACTTGTTGACTCAATTCGTGAACGCGCTGAGTGGGTAGGTGATGTCGTAACTTCTGCGCTCAATATTTTGACTGTCGGTTGGGGCGACTACACATTAGTAAAGCGTGCAATTTTGCACGCTGCTGCATCCGCGCGCGAAGATGGAATTGTTGCAGGCTCTGGTCCAGGAGAACTTATCTATTTAGGTACATATGCTGCGATGTGGACTACCGCATGTTTGCAGATTGCTGTTGAAGAAGGTGATACAGCAATTCTTTTTGAGTTTGAAGAATCTGCCCGTGCAAATATTGAAGGACTTTCAAGGCTCATTAGAGATGATGGGTCACACGATTTGCCATGGTCATTTGTTGATTGGGGTTATAGACCACCAGAGAATCAAGCAGATCTAGCTGTACTTTCTCACTTTATCAAAGCACTTTCTTCATGGATGCAGTGGTTAGAACTCATCGGAAAATCTAATGAAAGAAAAGTGTGGGAAGTGAAATATGAACACATGTGCGCACTTGTTAGCAAGAATCTTCAAACCTTCCCTGCCAAATATCACGCTTATACACTCGCTGCGCGTAATGCAATTATTAGCAACGAAATAGCTGCGCCAATAATTAGAGATTTCATTAGTGCTGGCTTTCCGTATAACCAAAGTGCAAAGCGCTTGCGCGATCCACTTAATGTAGTTGAGGGCGCAATTACGCCCTACTTCACTAACTATTCGATGCCAGTACTCATTGATTCAGGCAATGGAGTCTCCGCTGTCGATATCTGGCGTACCAATTGGGGTTGGATGTTGGAAAAAGGTGCGACAACATGGTGGGAAGTCTTTGATGATCGTTGGAGCCATTGTCACTATTGGAGCGGTGCACCAACATGGCAACTTTCTCGCTACGGACTTGGATTACACCCTCAACTCAATAAAGAAGGCTCAAGTGTAATTTTGCGAGTGAGTGATTTTGGACTTGCTTCAATGAAGGGACGGATGCACGTCCCAATTGGGCAATGGGTAGATGTTGAGTGGAAACATGTTAGCGATGAAGAAATTTCTTATTCAATTACTAACACTAAGGAATTTGCTCTTTACGTGAAGAATGAAAAAGTGATGCTTGCGCCAGGCGAACACCACTTCTCTCTACTTCGAAAAACTGGCACAGATATTTTTATTTAGTCTAAGTGCCAAACTTCTTTCATCGACATAAGGTTTCCAGTGCCATCTGCAAGATTTACAATGACATCTTCAAACCACTTTGCCCACTTTGCGTTGGCTTCGGAGTTAGCCATTTTTGCAAATACATCTTCTACTTTTCCATCAACTTCAAAATAACCCACGACGGTTAGACCACGGCGAAAGAGCGTGTAGTTCTTAAAGCCAGCAGTTTTGATGTCGGCTACTAAATCTGGCCAAATTTCATCATGACGCTTCTTATATTCAGCCTCTTTGCCTTCATATATATCGAATGTAAAGCACATACGCTCCATTGTTTATTTCCCTTCAGATCTAGAAGCCTTGACACAGGCAACTCTTTTCTTTACGGTGTGAAGAGTAGAGTCATATTTGCGATTGGGGTAGAGCCGTGGGGAAAATAAGAGTAGGCGTCATTGGCGCTGGAAGCTGGGCTGTTGCATCCCACTTACCAAATTTGGCTAAAAATAAAGATGTTGAGTTTGTTGGCGTTTCTCGCAAAGGGCCTGAATTACTTCAAAAAATCAAGGATCAATACGGCTTTCAGGTCGCCTCTGAGGATTACAGAGATATTTTGAACGCTGGAATTGATGTCTGTGTTGTAGGCAGCCCAACAGCTTTTCATCATGAGCATGCAAAGGCAGCACTAGAAGCCGGTGCTCACGTTATGTGTGAAAAACCGGTAACAATTCACTCAACTGAGGCGTGGGATTTAGTTGCTACCGCAGATCGCATGAAGAAAAATCTTGTCGTTTCATTCGGTTGGAACTATTTGCCGATGATTCAAAAAGCGAAAGCACTTATGGATGAGCGCGGTATTGGAAATCTTGAACACATGACAGTGCATATGTCTTCTCAAACACGTGAACTTTTATCTAACACCGGTGCATATCCCGCGGCTGCGCCAGAATCACTTCCGGAGCAGAAGACATGGACTGATAAGAATTTATCTGGCGGCGGATACGCACAGGCACAACTCACTCACGCCCTCGGTATGGCTCTATGGCTAACTGGCGCACGCGTGCAATCAGGTTTTGCAATGATGACAGCGCCAATGAACGCACCTGTTGAATTACATGATGCAATCACCTATAAATTCGATAATGGCGCAATAGGTGTTGTTTCTGGAGGATCAGCACACGTTGAAGCGCATCGCAAGACACATGCACTTGAAGTGCGCGCTATTGGCGACAAAGGCCAAATTCTTGTCGATATCGAACGCGCAGCAGTGTGGCTCTATAGCGAAGGAAAGAATGAATTTCTTAGTCTCAAAGAAGATGAGGGTTACTACAACTGTGATGGCCCAATAGAAGCAATTATTTCTGCGGCGCGTGGTGAAGCATTTATAAACCAGTCACCTGGTGAATTGGGTGCTCGTACAGTTGAAGCACTCGAAGTTGCCTACAAGAGTGCTGATAGTGGAAAACTCGAGAGCCGCTAAGATAATAAAAATTCTTGCAAAGATTTGATTGCATTTTTATCTGCTTGATTGTTCAAAAGTAAATGCGCGAAATTTTCTGCTTCTAAATAATCTCCACCAACTAGGCGCTGCCATTTAGCTTCACGCCAGTGTTTTTCTTGAGATGAGCCAAAATCGTTGCCTGGCGCTACGTCTATTCGCACTGAATCACTGCCATTGGAAGTAGTAACAGTTACTTCTGCCCCACTAATTGGAATATCAATCGCCTTCGCTGAGATTTTTTCTAGGACTTCCGTTTTGGCTTCAACACACTGCGTTACATCCTTTATTTGCCAAGCACTTGCTGCCCCATGCTTGAAATCCCAGTAGCTTCCACCGACAGAGCCATTGAGTAATTCAACTGTGACCGAATGTAATCCAAGTTCAATACTCACAAGATCGCCCGAAAGCTTTTTAGCCAATTGAGTAATTGCAAGATTTTGACTCTGAATAAATCCGCTATATGGGAATAAGCGCAAACCTGCAGTACTTATTCCATCGTAAGTTTGTGAGTCTTCTCCAGCAATTGAAAAGAGATTCTTCAACCCGCGCTCACCCTCCCATATATTTTGCGCACTCGGTTGATCACTTGTTGCTGCCAGTAAACCTAAAGTTGTCGCCGCCGATCTATTAAATACTGCTGCACCAGTTCGACGGTCAGCAACTGCAATGCCACCCATGTTTGCTGCAGCATTTTCAAGTGCGCCGATATGCATTGATGCTGAGAGATTTCGATAAGCACATGCCGCAGATGTTGCAGCTAACGTTCCAGCCGTTGTGGTTACATGCCAATTCTTTCTATGCGATGTGCCAAAGAAATGCGCAGAGGTTGCACTTGTTCGGTAGCCGGCATAGGCAGATACACGGAAGTTTTTGCTATTTTCTGGAAGGCGTATTAGAGAATCAATGAGGGCGGCCCAGATTATTGAACCAGGATGCGTCATAACGGACCAATCAATATCGTCTGCATCGTGATAGTTCGAATTGATTGCAAGGCGCGCACCAACGCTGTCGATATCGGCAGAGCTACTTCCTGCCCTTGCGCAGACCAGAAAATCAGTGAGCAATATTTCTAATCGTATATTCAATTCTTCACTTTGTGAAATAGTCTGCAGATTAGAAAGGCGATCAAAGAGCTCCATTACTTCTTCTTAGCTTTCAGCCCGCCAGTACTACTTTCACGCACAATGTAATGAGTTTCAACCATAATTGTGCGTGGACTTCCACCAGAGATCATTTCGAGAAGGGCAGCAGCAGCTTCGCGTCCAATCATCGCTGCATCTCGATAAACAGATGAAAATTGTTGGCCATAAACATCAAACATCGGCCATTCATCAATTGCAACGAATGCTAAATCTTTTCCAGGAACTAACCCAAGCTTTTTTAGGCCACGCATTGCACCAGCGGTGCTTCCGATACCTCCACTGAGTAAAGCAGTTGGGCGGTCCTTGAGTGTAAATAATCTTTTTGTTTCAGATTCTCCAAACTCAGCGTCAAATTTTCCAAGTGAAACTAATTCTGTTGGGTAAGCGACTCCAGCTTTCTTGAAGGCGCTTTTGAAACCCTTGAGACGGTCGCGCGTTGTATAAACACGAGTGCTACCTGAAATAAATGCGATCCGTTTATGCCCACGAGAGATTAGATCTGAGGTTGCATCTTCAACACCTTGGTGATGGTTGGCAAGAATGGCACTTGAATTTAGACCAACAACTTCGCGATCGAGTAGAACTACCGGGGCGTTGAGTTTTTCCAGAGTGCTATTGAGTTCAGGAATATCTTCTGAAACTAATGATGCAATAAGCCCATCAATTTTGCGTCTACGCAATTGCGCAATGTTTGTACTCTCTGTTGCAACATCGCCGTCAGAGTTCATCAAAAGCATGGAGTAACCAGCTTTACGTAATTCTTGTTCACAACACTGCGCGATTACCCCAAAGAATGGATTGGATATATCGCGCATAATAAAACCAATAGTTTTAGTCGCACCGCTTCGAAGTGATTGCGCAAAGAAATCTGGTTCGTATCCCAATTCATCTGCAGCTCTTTGAACTTTGATCCGCATTCGCTCTGAGACATCGGGATGGCCAGAGAGAACTCGAGAAATACTGGAGATTGCAACGCCAGCGCGCTCTGCAACATCATGAATCGTTACAGGTGCGCTGGATTTTTTGCCTTTGCTGCGTGGCACTTTCTCTCCTTGTTCATTCGTTGGCTAATGATTGTGCAATATCGCCCTTGACACCACCCCCGATATAGGGCATAAAATAGAAACGTTTCCAGAAACGATGAATAGGCGGATATTGAGCATGCAGGATCTAACAATCACACGCATTGAAACTGAAGCTATTCGCGTGCCCCTTGCTCGCACCTATCGAGGCAGTCACTACAAGATGACGCATCGCTCGACAGTTATTACTCGCATTCATACAGCTAGCGGATTAGTTGGCGAGGCATATGCAGGCGATGAGGATGCATCTCTCTTGGAGATTGAAAGCATTATTCAAGAAGAATTAGCACCACTGCTCATTGGCCAAGATGGTTCTGCAATTGAAAGATTATGGGAGATTGCGCGTCCTGCAACATGGGACATCCTGCGTGATCGCCGCCTTGGTCTTGTTGCTTGCGCATCGATCGATGTGACTCTGTGGGATCTCATGGGCAAGGCACTTGGTGTTCCACTATGGAAACTATGGGGCGGTTATCGCTCGCGCGTTCCAGTAATCACAATTGGTGGTTATTACGGAAGCAATCTCACAATAAAAGAAGAAGTTGAATACTTGCTCAAAGAAGAATTCGCTGGAATGAAATTCAAAATTGGTGGAATGTCACCAGAAGATGATGCAAAGCGATTCAAGGAAGCGCGCAAAGTTGGCGGCGATAATTTTAGAATTGCAGTAGATGCGAACCAGGGCTACACACCAGCTCAGGCAATCGAATTTTCGAAATTAGTTGCAGATGATAATTTGCTCTGGTTTGAAGAGCCATGTATTTGGCAAAATGATAGAAAAGGAATGCGCGATGTTCGCTATGGCGGAAGCGTTGCAGTTTGCGCTGGCCAAAGTGAATTCTCTGCAGCAGGTTGCCGCGACCTTATGGAAGCTGGCTCAATCGATTTTTGTAACTTTGATTCATCATGGTCTGGTGGTCCAACGGAATGGCGCAAGGTTGCGGCAATGGCAACTGTGTATGACGTAAAGATGGCCCATCATGAAGAGGCTCAAGTCTCTGCCCACTTACTCGCTTCAATTCCACATGGAACCTATGTTGAGTATTTCCACCCAGATCGCGATCCAATCTGGCACAACTTGTTAGCTAACCGCCCCGCTCTCAAGGATGGCCATATTCAACTCAACGATAATCCTGGCCTTGGCTGGGAGCTCGATCGTGATTACATCAATAAATACCGAATCTCGGAGCGTTTCACAGAGGCCAGATAAGCCTGTTTTTGAACGTGTTCAGCGATAACTCTTTCGTTACAAAGCCCTACTTCTATTGACTAACAGGCCGAAATTGGAAACGATTCCTACTCCAATGGCCTATGGGGGAGCCCCCTTTCTCGTAAGCCACGACAGCTCGTTCATGAAAGGTATCGGTCGACTATGAAGGTTGTTTCTAGTTCAAAAGCTCGCCTTGGCGTTATTGCTGCTTTGGCGATCTCAGCACTTATTACAATTCAAATCGTTCCAGCATCAGCAGGCGGCGTTGATTTCCGCAAAGCAGTTGCAGGTAGCGGTAAAGGAATCACAATCGGTCTTATTGGTCTTGATGACTCAATCGGATTCGGAAAAGATGTACACGATTCAATCGCACGTGAAGCAAAGAAAGCTGGTGCAAAGTTTGTATTTTGCGATGGCAAGCTAAAGGGTGACGTTGCACTTGCTTGTGCAAAGACATTCAAGTTGAAGAAGGTTCAGGGATATTTGAACTTCAACGCAGATGCTGCTGCTTCAGCTGCTATTTGTAAGGCTGGACCACAAGTTCCAGTTATTGCAATTGATATCGAACAAGATCCTTGCCAGAGCGCATTCATGGGTGCAGATAATGCAAACGCAGGCGCATCAACGGGTAAGGCAATTGGCGAGTACTTCAAGAAGAACTTCAACTGCGAATACGATGCATTTATCTCACTAGAAGATTACGGTGTAGGTATTGCTAACGAACTTCGTATGGGTGGATACCGTTCAGGTTTTGCATCTGTATGTGGTGCTATTCCTGCAGCTAAGCTGAAGAAGTACGATGCTGGACGTTTGGACAAAGCTCTTGAAGTTATGCCAGATGCTCTAACAACACTTCCAGGAAAGAACAAGATTATCGTCGTTGCAATCAACGACCAAGGTATCCAAGGTGCATTCTCAGCAGCTAAAGCTGTTGGCCGCGAAAAGGATATCTGGGCTGGTTCACAAGGTGCAGAAAAGACCGTTTGGTGCGATATCAAGACAAACGATCACTGGCTTGGTGCAACTGCATACTTCCCAGAGCGTTA